>JAPUIL010000720.1 GCA_027297085.1 Verrucomicrobiota bacterium
GAAAAGCATCCATGCCGTAATCTTTAAAAAGATGGTCCCGCAACTCCGCCGGGAAACGGTAAGTAGACAGCCAGGAACCATGGTTGGGTGTCCCAGCATGAATGAGTTTGAGAACAGGTGTTTGGTCGGTCCACAAACAGGTAGGCAGTAGATCGGGATGTGTGATAAAATCCCGAAAGACCAGACCACCCATCGAATGACCGATAAGGTGCAGTCCATCCGGTGGTTTTTCAGAATCAAAGCTGTTCAACAGGACTTCAAATTGTTCGTGCAGAAACCGGGAGGACTCATGGATAGGTTGATCGTTGGGATAGCGGAATTCAAAGACGCGAAAACCCATCTCTGCCAAAGCTGGTCCCATGTCGGCCCATAAATTGCCTGGTTCATCAAGGCCGTGGGCCAAAATCACCCATTCGGTCCGGGATACAGGAAGCTCATTTCGCTTCATTTCAAAGAATCCAAACTGTTCAGCCGCCCTCGCTGCGGAAACTGGAAAAGTTTTTCGCAACCAAGTCCGAACTTCGGTGCGTAATCGCTTGGAGGTTTCGCCTGATCCTCCGATGCGCTCAGTGGTAGCACCCCCATTCTTCTCTTGGAAGACGGCAAAGAAAAACCATAGAACGAAAACCAGCGAAGAAACTATGAGCAGCGGTTTAACCCACTTCTTTACTATGAGGACTTTTTCAGCCGGTGTGGAGTTCTTTAAGTTCTTCATCTGGAAGGGCGTCTTTACAGGAGATCAAAACCTTTCATTTCATTGGAAACTCGAAAAAGGAGTTTGAAGCCACTCAAAAATAGACCCAGCATTTTTTATCACGGTTCCGTGCCGTTCCTGAATTCATGAAAATCCACCTGCTGTTTCGACCGCCAGAAAACCGGACGGAAGATCATTGGCTAAAGCTCTGGTCCAGCTACCATTCGCGGGAGCTTGGGGGCACAATTGTTGAGCTGTACGTGTTTCGGCTGTTTCCTTATCTCCTGGCAAGCGCAGTACTTGCCTACTTTACCATGGCCTTGGTGCTTTTTGTCTGGATTTCCAGGAAACCTCAGAAGGATGTCAGCTACTGGGACGTGGTGGTAATGCCATTTGATTGGGATGAGTTCGAGCGCAAACGCGGCCGCCTGTATATAGATGCCGGCGAGGAAGACATCAAAAACAGCAAGTTTCAAGAGGGCGTAATGAAGATCCGAATCGGGTTGAACAAATTCCCAGAGGACCGCAATTCGCGGATATTTCTTTCTCAGATCTACTACATGTCCGGATTGGTAGACCCTGCGCACGACCTAATGATGGAAGGAATTAAGTTGGGCCTCCACGATACCGATTTCCTGAGCTCATTCTTTAAACTGTGTTTCGAATCCGATGCCTTTCAATCGGTGCTCGACGCTTCGGAACTGGTGTTGGCTGACCCCGAATTTAGCGGCGATCCGGAGAAACTGTATTTCATTAATCGTTACAAGGTAACCAGCATGATTGAAATGGGACTCGTAGCCGAGGCGTACGCCTTGTCACATGAGGTCAACACCAACCCAGGAGGCAAACGTCGCATGATTGATGCGGAATACCTGGCTCTCATAAAATCCGGAAAACCCGTGGAAGCGTTGATGCTTCTAGAGAAATGGCGTTTCCGGATGGAGCCTCACAGTGTTCAGCTGCAAAATCTGTTTATCGATGCCTATATCGAGCTAAAAGATGATAGGAACCTCAAACGAGCGGTACAGGAGCTAATAAACATCGACCGGCTGAATCCTGACCTTCACCTCCTGGCCATGAAGAAATGGCATCGGGCAGGTAAACGGGAAGAGTTGGAAAGTGCCTTTACTTCCTATATGCTGATCTTCGGTTGGGATCCGGATAACCTGAATAAAGTGAACAACTTCGTCACCAGCGTCCGGGAAGTTGCCATGGTAGAAGAGGTCCTGCGCATGACTCGCAAACGAGGAATGGATGAGAACATCATTCTCTTTAATCTTTTCTATGCTTACCTTATGGACGGACGCTGGGATGAAGCCTTCGGAGTATTGGATCTGTTGAAGGGTGCTCTTGAAACCTTTTCACCCATTGACCAGAGGCTCGTAGCTATCGGAGAAACAATTATCTTATTAAAACTGGAACAGCGCGATAATCTCAGGTTGTTGCTATTACAAGAACTCAGGCGATTGCGCGCCTCTATCCCATTCTACCTTACAGTAAGCGACATTCTGCGAGAGTCGGACTTACATGATGTCGCCTTGGAGACACTGGAGCAAGGACTTACGATTTTTCCCAATAGCCTTCGAATTGAACAAGCCTATCGCGAGGCTACTCAAACAGCCATCCAGTACGAGCGTGACAACACCGTGATAGAAGTAGAGGAAACGCTCGAGCTAGGACCAGACGAATACTTAGCTCAATTGGACGAGCTGTTAGCAAACAGAGAATACGAACAGGTAGAAGATCTTCTCACACGAATCAACCGGATAGGTGCACCCTGGCTGACCGGACGGGGCGAAGATTTCGAGTACCGTAAACTCCAGCTCTATTTTGAAACACGGGACAACCAACTGCAAAGCCAGTCCACTACCCTCTTCCTCCACAATAACCCCGATCGCGGCCCCGAGCTATATCAACTTGCCTTAAGCTACCTGACCGAAGGTAAAACAGAACGTTCTCGTATCCTTGCCAAAGAGATAGTCCGGAACGATCCGCGCAACCGGGACGCACGAAAACTCCTGGCAGACCTGGGTGGGCCGGACACAGACAATCCAACAGGAGTGTCGCCAAACCCGCAGGATAATCCGATTGTTTATCAATCCAGGAGCAAAGTGATGAACGACTTTAAAAGTGCTTTGGAAGTTCAGGACTGGACCGTAACCGAAGAGCTGATACAGAAAACACTCAGGGCAAATCCCGATTGGCTGACAGGTAACCGGGAAGAATTTGATCTTCTCCACATTCGTTACTATCTGGAGAGCGGAAACCTGCCATCGGCCAGCTCACTCATTCGGATCTACATGGGGTCAGATGCACAAAGCGCACGACAACTTCTCAACCTGGCCAAAGATTATCGTAACCGCGAACTGGATACGGAAATGACTTTTCTTATAGAACAGGTGAGGAGAAAGTTTCCCAACATGAAGTTGTGAGCGCTGCACAACAGCGCGCGGAGAGCCTGGAGCGGAGAGCAAAGAGAAAACAATATCCTATTCTTACTCACCCTCCACTCTTTTATTCCTCCTTCTGCCTTCAGCCTTCTACCTTTTAGAAGCCATCTTCATTATATCAGCTGGTGGCCGGCCCATGCGATAGAGTTTTGCCATGGTTTGCATAGCACCCTGGCTATGCTTGTAAAATTGCATGTAACCTTGGCAAAGGTAGTTGAGGCCGGGCTCTCCTTCGGGGGTTTTCATGAAACGCTGTTTTGGACAGCCACCATTACAGGCGAAGCGAAACTCACACTCACGGCACATTTTGGGTAGAGAGTCACGTTTGTCATTGCCAAACTTTTTCTGCTGAGGTGATTCGACCATCTCCCCCAACGACTTTTCCATAACATTGCCAATTTTGTGTTTCGGGTAGACGTAATGATCACACGAATACACATCGCCGGTGTGTTCAATCGCCAAAGCAGATCCGCAGGTCTCATTAAAAATGCAAAGACCACCGGGAACTCCCAGCCATTTGCCGAGGACCGTGTCGAACATCTGCACATAAATCTTGCCGACATCCTCCTTAATCCATTCATCGAAAATATCGCAGAGAAATTGACCGTAATACTGAGGCCGCACACTCCAGGGGGTTACCGGCAGATCATCTTCCTCCTCCATCGTATCGGATGGAGGTTCCGCCAGCCAGAATCCGATTTGCTCCTCTTTGTTGCCTGGTTTCCTTTCCACAATCGGAATAAATTGCATAAAATCTGAGCCGATAGACTTGAGGAATTGATAAACTTCCTTGCCCGACTTCATATTCTTGCGATGTACACAGGTCAGGGTGTTAAACCGCACATTGTGCTTTTGCAGCATCTTGATGCCGTCCATAACACGG
>JAPUIL010000721.1 GCA_027297085.1 Verrucomicrobiota bacterium
CCATCGAAATCGCTTATACCAAAAAACAAGACCTGGCCAGACAGATCGTGCGGATTCATTTTAAGTAATGTCAAAACAATTCACCGCAGAGGCGCGGGAAAAAGGCAAGAAAGTAAAAGAGGCATAAATGGCTGAAATAATAAACTCGAATGGAAATCAGGTCACTGATCATATGGCCCGCGACTATGACAGTTTCCTGAGGGCGATGCGGGATTTGATCCCAACCAAACTTCCCGAGTGGAAAGAATTTGAATCCGAGGCCGATTTTGGTAATGTTTTGTTGCAGCTCTTCGCCCACATGGGTGATATTCTGAGCTATTACCAGGATCGGGTGGCCAATGAGAGTTTCCTGGGAACGGCGCAGACCCGTCGCAGCATTATCCATCATTTGAGACTGATCGGGTACAAACTTTCCACCGCCGCGCCCGCTTCTGCCACCTTGATCCTCACCGTCCCCGCCACTTGCAATGAAATCATTACGATCAGCAAGGGAGATGCTTTCGCCACCAAGAGCCAAAAGGATAAACCCAGCGTACGGTTTGAGTATACACTTGAAGTTCCCCGTTCCATCGATTGTAGTATTCTCAGCATAGACCCGACCACCAACAAAAAGTTTTATGTAGGAATTCCAATGGAAGAAGGTCGACTCATCGAAAATGAGATTCTCGGAACTTCGAATGGAACTCCAAACCAAAAATTCCCATTGGCTCACTCGGACATCATCTTTCGATCTCTGGACCTGGGGCAAGGAATTAATAAAGACATTATCTTGCTTACTCAACTAGGCGAAACCATAGAAGTATGGCGATTGCAAGAAAGTCTGGCCTTCAGTCGGGAAAGTCAGAGGGACTTTGTCATCGAGCTTGACGAGGATGACCGCGCTACGGTCACTTTTGGGGACGGATCTTTTGGGGCTATACCCCCAAGTGGCGCCGTTATTAAGGCTACATACCGTGTGGGAGGCGGTGAACACGGCAATGTTGCCGCAAACAGCATTCAGACAATCGTGGATGCCCCGCAATTGGCGCTTCTGAGCGCACAAATAACAAATCCTGAGCCCGCCACAGGCGGGGCAGATCGGGAAAGCATCGGGCATGCCGTGCTGCATTCTCCAAAAGTGTTCCGTTCGCTCAGACGAGCCGTGACCGCTGAGGATTACGAAGCCCTGGCCCTTAATTTCAAAGGCGTGGGTAAGGTGCGTGCGGAGGCGATCAACTGGAATACTGTAAATCTGTTTGTAGCACCTGAGGGTGGGGGACGGGTTAGCGACGTTCTTGAGGCAAACTTGCTGGCCTATTTTGAAGACAAACGGCCCGTTTCAACAATCATTGAAATAGAAGATGTGGACTACGTGAAAATCTTTGTTACTGCAGAAGTCGGAGTACAGAGTTTTTACTCCCAAGAAGAGATCAAGAAACGAGTGGAAGAGGCCGCTGGGAAGCTGCTCGCTTTTGATAATGTCGATTTTGGACAGACGCTTTATCTGAGCAAGTTTTTCGAAGCGATTGAGGCCATAGAAGGGGTGGAATTTGTGAATATCATGGAATTCCGGCGTGAAGAGCAACAAACTGGTTATTTTGAACCGTCTGGAAAGATCGAGTTGGAAATTAATGAAGTACCGAGAATACCTGATGCCCCAGATGATGGCCCGGCGTATGCCGGAGGGATCAAAGTGCTGTTAGAGGGAGGCACCTAACCATGCGCTTTGAGAACATTACCGCTGTACCTCATCCATCGGGCAACCGGATAGACCTAAGATGGCTTAATCCCCACCCCGACGAATATCCAGGGGTACGCGTCATGCGTCGCGAAGCAACCCATCCGACATCACCAGAAGATGGTGTTCTGGTTGAAGAAGGGAATGCGTTCTTGTTTAGTCTAGATCAGAGTTTTCAAACCGACTTAGACAGTGAAGCGCTTTCTGTGAACTTGCGGCAGCAGTTTCTTGATAACGAAATTATACTATCTAACAATGCTACTGTCGCTATCGTAGAGCCAGGAAGCAAATGGCAAATATCCGATAACGGGCGGAAGTACATCGTCAGAAAAAGTAAGGATTTGCTAGACACTTATGGTGAGGGACTCACCGCAGCGGTAGATCAAAATCTCAAAGGGGAAACAGTATATTACTACACCTTGTTTCCCTACAGGGGTGACCCACGGAAATATGTATTCGACCGACACAATCGTACTTCGGCCATAGCCACCGGTCCATACAATCTGGCAGGACAGATGTATGAGCTCTTGCCTGCACTTTATCACCGTTATGACACTATTGTGCCGAAGAGCATGCTGGAGGAGATGTTGGAAGAGGATGGGCAAAAAGGGCAACTGCGTCGTTTTCTGGACCTTCCTGGCGGCCAGCTCGATCAGCTGTACAGTTTTACTAAAGCAATGCTTAACTTATATGACCTTGATCGCTTGGATGGCCGTCTGTTGCCGCTTTTGGCAGAATGGATTGGTTGGGATACAGACTTCACACTCGAGATTGCAGCACAAAGAAATGAAATACGAAATGCCCTGGATCTGTATAAAACCATCGGAATCATTCCCACAGTAGAGGCCACAGTCAAGCGCATTAGCGGCTGGGAGGCCCGCACAAAAGAGTTTGTGCATAACGTTTTTTTAACCAATCGTCCGGAGCGATTAAATCTTTGGGAGCGCCAACGTAATGGTAGCGGCGAATGGTCAGAGCCAACAGCACCATTATCACTCAATTTTGCCTATGAAGGCAGACCAACCGCAGTCCGTGATGCTGAGGAAATCCTTTGGCTTTTCTATCACACGCTTAAGAAAGATCAGTGGGATATCTGGTACAAAACGCATTCTAACGACTCGGGATGGACCCCAAGCCGGCCTCTCACCAATAGCAAGAGGGTCGATAAGCATCCCACGGCGGTCATTCAGGGTGAAACCCTCTGGGTCTTTTGGGGTTCATATGATGTAACCGCTAATAAGTGGCGTCTTGATTACCGGATTCATGTCGAAGGAGAATGGAGTGCAATCCAAACTTTATTTGACAATGAGATCGAACGCAAGCAACCCTGGGCAGTGGTTGATGATATGAACGGCTTGTGGCTGTTCTGGTTAGAGAGGGTAGATGCAACCTGGCAGATGAAATATAATAGGCATGAAGGCGTCGACTGGAAGCTTGCCTTGGCTGTAATTTTTCCATTGGATGGCGCGAATGGGCCGAGGGTAGAAAGTGCTCCCTTTGTTCTTTTTCATCCAAGTGATAGTGATCATCGCCTTTGGATCTTTTGGGCTCGCATGGAAGTTACAGGTGAACCTGATAAAACACGCTGGCAAATTGCCTATCGGGTGAAGCAAGGCATCGACCCGAATGTTTTCGATGATTGGAGTGTAATCAAAGAGCTGCTAAAAGTAACCCCAGATTCAGACTATAACGAC
>JAPUIL010000722.1 GCA_027297085.1 Verrucomicrobiota bacterium
CCTTCCCGGATAAAGGCCTGGGAGTACTGGTTTTTTGTGGATGTTATTGGCCATATTCAGGACAAACTCATCTTGGAAGTAATTGCCGAGTTGGAAAAAATTTGCCCGATCGTTAAATGGCTAGGCAGCTATCCGAATGAGCAATGAAGTCGGTGCGAGACTGTAAACTAGCAATCAAGGTAGTCCCCAATGCGTCACGAACTGAAGTTGTTGGATGGCTGGGCGATGCTCTTAAAATTCGCGTTCAAGCAGCGCCAGAAGATGGGAAAGCTAATAAAGCACTGGTCAAGTTTCTAAGTCGGAAATTGTGTATTGAGCAAAAACATATTATTCTGGAGTCTGGTGAATTTTCACCTCAGAAACGTCTACGTTTAGAGGGATTGGAGCGTTCCGAACTTTTTACTCTTCTCGAAATTCAAGATCATCATGGCTAATTCAACATTACGTATAGGTATCATAGGAGCGGGGGAAAATACCCGGCTTCGCCACATTCCGGGTTTTCAAGGAATTGACGACGTGGAAGTAACTACGGTCTGCAATCGGTCCGAAGCATCGTCCAAGAAAGTGGCTGATGAGTTTAACATACCCAAGATCGTCACCGGCTGGAAATCCATCATTGAGGATCCTGAGATAGATGCGGTGATGATTGGTACCTGGCCCAATATGCATGCCGAAGCAACCATTGCTGCTTTGAATGCGGGCAAGCACGTTTTGACCGAAGCTCGTATGGCCAGAACCCTTCAGGAGGCTGAACAAATGTTGGAAGTGGCAAACCAACATCCAAATCTGGTTTCTCAGATTGTGCCGTCTCCCTTTTCCTTGCCTTTCGACAAAACCATGACGCGAATGATCGAGGAAGGAGATCTGGGAATGCTTTACGAAGTGGTTGTCGAATTCAGCACAGGTATTCTGGCCAATCCGGAGGCTGCCTTCAATTGGCGCCTCGATTACGAGAAAAGTGGAGTGAACACGCTGCTTTCAGGTATATTGCATGAAGCGCTACTGCGTTGGGTCAAATCTGATCCTGAATGGGTCATCGCAGATGGATTGATCGGCACGATGGCCCGGAAAGATTCTGAATCCGGTGAGGAAAATACGGTACTGATACCGGAAAGTCTTTCTATAATGTCCCGCTATCCTCAAGGATTCAAGACGACCTACTTGTTTTCCGGGGTCAGCTCCTGTGTGCAAAGATCTGAAGTGAGAATATCCGGATCTAAAGGCTCTTTATGGTTAGACTTGGCTAATGAAAAACTCTGGTTCTCAAAAACCGACAGCAACCAGTATGAGGAGGTTGAAATTGCTGAAGCTGATCGCGGATTTTGGAGAGTTGAAGAGGATTTTGTAGAATCAATCCGTGATGGTAGTCCGGTGAGGCTGACGGATTTCGAGACGGGTGTTCGCTATATGCGTTTCAGTCAGGCCGTCTGGGAGTCCTGGACGGATGGTAGTAAGAAGGTCTGGCTCTAATTTCTGTTCAACTGATAGATCACCCAAACGTTTCAAACGCCTTCGAGAGGGCAGGCTCTATCTAATTAAAAATCAGAATGTTATGAATATTAGTATAGATTATTTAACTTGTTATTCCCCGTGGTCTCTGCCACAGGGTCTTGATTCCTCACGAAAAGTTGCGTTTCAAAAATTCCCTTGTTGTTCGCTTCGCTGTCGTCCAAGGACTCGGTACGAAGGCTATAACCGACATGAGCACAGAGCTTCGTTCCAGCCTGCATCATGCTTGGTCACGTAGGAAACTACGCTCCCGCGCTTGCTTGAAAACTGCGCCTTCCGCCGTCGCCCAAGTGCTATGGCGAGACACGTATTCTTTATCACATTGGTTGATGTCGCTTTGCTCGGTACGATTTTTTAAAACTGTGTGGATCAGATTAACGATATCCGAACCAGTAGATCGCGAAGATAACCAGGGCGATGAATGCCAGCGCTCCGACGGCATATAGAATGCAACCGAGTTTTGGATCCATTTCCCGGCGGGCGGACGCATGCGCATAGCGGGAAATCAGTTCATCGGATATTCCTTCGACGGACTCTTCTTCCTGAACGGGTGCCGAAGCTATTGGAGTATCTTTAGATCCTAGAGGTATTGCAGTGGTTACCGGAATAGGAGGAGTTGACTCCTGGGCTTCGGGTTTAGCGGAATCGACACTTTGACCTGACTCGGCTTCGATCTCCTGCTCCAACCAACGCAGGTGTTCTTCTATGAGCCGTTTCTGTTGCTGTAATTTGCTTAGGCGATCTGACATAAAAAAAGACTCGTGAAACTAGTCACGAGTCTTGAAAATTGTCAGTACTAAAACTTCAGGCTGCTTAGGAAATAATGCTTACTTTGCGATGAGCTTTGTCGAATTTTACGCGGCCTTCTACCAAAGCGAATAACGTGAAGTCACGTCCCATGCCCATATTGCGGCCAGGGTGGTATTTGGTACCGCGTTGGCGCATTATAATGTTTCCGGCCAGTACGTGTTCGCCATCATACTTTTTAACACCCAGCATCTTTGGTTTGCTGTCACGTCCGTTTCTAGAGGTACTTTGTCCTTTTTTATGAGCCATGATTAAGCGGTTTTAATGGATTCAATCTTGATAACGGAAAGTTCCTGGCGGTGTCCGCGTTTCCTTTCGTAACCCTTGCGGCGTTTCTTTTTGTAAGCGATGACCTTCTTACCGCGCTTGTTTTCAAGTACTTTGGCTGAAACAGATGCGCCCTTTACCAGAGGAGTGCCAAATACGGTCTTTTCACCTTCTCCCACGGATAAAACTTCGTTGATCTCGACATCGGAGCCGGCCTCGGTATCTACATACCGGTTCACCTTGAGAATGTCGCCCTCGGTTACGGTGAACTGTCTGCCTTGCGTTCGTATGGTTGCTTTCATTTTGAAAAAACGCATAAGAGTCCACTTCCTCTGGAAAAAATCAAGAGTTTTTCGAGGAAATTTAAAATCAGTGAATAGCTCTAAAATCCATGGCAGAGACTTCTATTGAAAAGATCGCCAGAGCCTATTTTGAAAACGAAAAGGTAGTATCACACTATTTCCATACCAGTCCCCGGATTTGACTGTGGAAATCCGAGGAGACTCCTTTGCCGTCTTTTCTCTCAATCGGATCATTTGCTGGATATCGGCTGTGGAACCGGACGGATTGCTTTTGGACTGGAATCTCTGGGATATACCAGAGTCGTGGCAGCAGATTTTTCGTCTGGCATGGTAGCGAGTGGCTCACTTATTGCCGAGAATCTTCAGTCGCGGGTGTGTTTTCATAAGGCGGATGCTCGGAATTTGCCATGGGAGGGTGATTGTTTCGATGGAGTTATTTTTGGATTCAATGGTCTATTTATGATTCCAGGCGCAAAAGACCGCTTAAAAGCCATGGAAGAAATTCATCGCGTACTAAAACTGGGTGGGCGGTTCGTGTTCACGGGGCATGATCGCAATCTGGCAAATCAGGAAGCGCACTGGTCTCTTGAGAAGGCCAGTTGGTCCCAGGGAAAACAGGATACAAGAAAATCGGACTTTGGGGATGTCATTGAAGAGACGGACTTGGGATTGATGTACATTCATTCCACCGATCAGGAAGAAGCAGAAACTCTGTTAAGAACCGTTGGATTCTCTTCTATAGAATCCTGGTTGCGTAGAGAACTGGCCAATGAGTCCTACCTGGTAAGAGAATTCTCCGACGAGTGTCGATTCTGGCTGGCAGTAAAAAGTGGTATTAAGCCGAAAGGTTGATTGCGCTCAAGAGAGTATCCAGGCAATAAATACACACCCCGTAAATATAAATGCCCCACCTCAAAACAATGAGGCGGGGCACGTAAAATTAGGCTCTTTTAAAATCGAAGACAGAAGTATCGATTATTTAATTAAACGAATGGTTATTGGATACTTCCAGGGTTCCCCTTTACTCGCTTTAATAGTGCCGATAATGGTCAATACGAGCCAGGCCAGGGCTAATATCGGTAAAAGAATAAAACCAATAACTACCATTAGGAGAAGGCCACAAACGAATCCGTAAATTAACATGGAGATCTGGAAGTTCAGTGATTCCTTTCCCTGTTCATCTACATAGGGATCATTTTCTTTTTTCATGAGCCAGATTATAAGTGGACCCAATATATTTCCTGCGCCTGCAGTTATTAAACCCGTTAGAGCGAGCAAGTGACAAAGCATACCCATATTTAATGAGTCTTTACTTATACCCGTTTCAGATGTCTGGGTTGTTTCTTCCGCTGGAGCCGGTGCCGGCTCAGGAGCAGGTGCTGGCGCAGAAGCCGGTGTAGGCTCTGAAGCTGTAGGCTCAGGAGCAGGTGTCGGCTCAGAAGCCGATTTAGGCTCAGAAGCGGGTGCTGGCTCAGGAGCCTGAGTTGGTTCAGATTCCGGTTGTGAAGGGGGAGTTGATGAGTCTTCTGGTTTTTGATCCATAGTATTGAGAATGGGTTAGATTCGATAATTTCGATATTCTGAAACATCTATTCCTAAATGTCCCGAACAAATTTTGGGTAAAAACTACCATTCTAATAGTTCCAAAGTCGCAAGGTGTATAAGGGATTCCCTGAGAGGCTTTTTAGGATTCTAAACACAGTTTGGCGAAAAGTGGATTTTTCCCGCAAATACAGGGGGTTGAGGTCATCTTTTGCTGGCTAATTTTATATCTCGGACTATGATTTGGGCATTGTCGAAATTGTTCGCATTGAACTGTGCATATATAGAAAAGTCATGGCTAAAACACCCCAAACTCTCTCCTCACTAAACTCTGAAAAGGAAGAAGTAGACCACCTCACTGCGATAAAAAAACTTCCTGCCTTCAGGGGAGTCACGCTCGAATTGATTTCGAAGCTTTTGGAGTCTTCTGTAGAAAGATTTATTCTTCAAGGAGACTTTATTTTTAAACAGGATGATCCAGCATCAAGCCTGGTGATCTTCAGTAAAGGATTTGCTGTTGAGTGCAAACGTATCGGCGAAGTGGATTGTGTAGTCAATTTTTACGACGAAATATCGATACTGGGTGAATCCAGTTTTCTGGAATCGTGTAGCCGGTCTACCAGTCTGTTTGCAAATGAAGACTGTTGGGTTATTGAGATCGACAACCACTGTCTTAAGAAATTTGCGTTCACGAATCCGGACCAGTTCGAAACGCTCTATATGAACTTGGGTAGAGAGTTGGGAAAAAAAGTATTGGGCATCAACGAGAAGATCAATCAGGCGAACGAGATGCAGTTTATTCGTGAATCGCGAATTCGTTGGGCAACCTATTAGAGAACTTCACTCGTACATCTTTGCATAGGGAATTGTAGGGTCTATTTCCACTTCGCTTTATGCGAATCTATGCAGCGAAAAGAAACATGAGGCGTTTCAGTTGGATAGTTACGGGTTTGGCCATGTTGGGTTTACCACTACTCGGTGCGTATTGGTTAGGTGTAGATATTGGCAGCCTGTTCGTTTATCCTCCTGAATTTGGACGTGTTGAACATAGCCCGTTTAAAATCAAACTGACTCTCCTTATTCTTACCTGCCTTTCAGGTATTCCTGTGCTATGGTATTTGAATAAGAGGCGGGACCGCCTTTTCAGGCACAACCTTGTTTATAAGCGCAGGCATTTCCCTAAATGGGGATATTTAGGATATAGTCTCCTTGTTCTATCGTGGGCGTTGGCCTGGACACGGTTTGAAGCTCTCGCGCTCGTGCAACCGTACAGCTTTACGCCTCTTTGGTTGTCATTTATTATAATCGTCAACGCGCATGTGCACCGTTTCTCAAATACAGCACCGTTGTACAAAAATCCGGGAAAGTTTGCTCTTCTGTTTCTGTTGAGCGCCTGTTTCTGGTGGGTCTTCGAATACTTAAATCGATTTTCTGAGAACTGGATTTACTCGGGTGTGGAAGAGGTCTCCCGGCTCCATTATTACTTGCATGGAAGTATTTGTTTTTCTACGGTACTGCCAGCTGTATTCAGTGTGTTTCGATTGCTCAATTGTCATGGAGGATTGCACCGTTTCTTCTATCTAGGTCCGCGAGTATCACCCATAAAAAATCGAGCAGTCAGTTTGATATTGGTTTTGGTAGGATTGTTTTCCTTGGTCGGAGTTGGGGTGTACCCGAATTATTGTTATCCCTTTTTATGGGCAGGGCCGGTTTTAGTATTTGGTGGCATGCAAGGAATTCTTAATCAAATGAAAGGCCTCAATCGTTGGGCGCGTGGTGATTGGCGATGGGTTTCGTTTTGGGCGATTGCCGGACTGATTTGTGGATTCTTTTGGGAATGCTGGAATTTCTTTAGTCTCTTTAAGTGGCAGTATAGTTTGTCATTCTTCAACGGACTACATGTCTTTGAGATGCCGCTATTGGGATACTTGGGTTATTTACCTTTTGGAGTATTATGTGGCCTTGTTACTCAATGGTTATTTCCTCAACGCGCATCGATTGAGTTTTCGCCTAATTAAAAAAAGACCCGGTCGAAACCGGGCCTTTTTACTTAGAAATTAATTGCAGACCGAATATCAATAGGGAGCTTGACCGGCTATGCTCATCGAAATCTCAATCTCATTTGCCACTTTTTCATTACTCTGACCTGCAGAGATTCCAAAATCATTGCGAAAGATTGAAAATTTTGTGCGAATAACAAGAAGGTCTCCGTCCTGGCCGCGCGGTCCCATCCGGGCTTTCAATTTTCCTTTGAGATAGGTTAAGGTGGTTTTGGCAGTTACCGCTCTGGTTACTCCTTTAACGGTAATCTCGCCCACAATATCTGCCGAGGTGATGTTGCCCGTGGTTTCAACATTGTTCAGTCGAGCCACTTTGAATTGGATATCTGGATGTTTGGCTACGTCCATCCATTGTGGTCCGTGCAAATGCCCTTTCATTCTGGGATTTCCCACATGCAGGGAAGAAACATCCAGATCTATGGTTCCGGTCGTGTTTTCCGGTGCTTTCGGGTCGAATTGCACCCGGCCGCTTACGCCTTTGGCGGTCCCGCTAATTGACTCAAGAGGACCGTCCAGATTGAAACTGATGGTGTTGACTCCTTTTGGGTCGGCAAAATCGAAGGAAATAGGAGTCGCTGACACTTGTAGTGCCAGTCCGGAAAACAAAGTCAGTGTAAGGAGAAGTTTCATGGTCGTGTGTTGGTTATTTAATTAAAGGTTTTGAGAATAGAAACGAAATTAGGCAAAAAGATCCGCCAAAAATCAGGCCTGTAAATAGGAATTCGATCCCCGGAATAAACTTAGAGCGTGTATCGCTGTATTCTATTTCCGTGATAGGATCAAATTGAGGAATTTCTTCGGTAACGACGTAAAAGCCTTTCCGTGCACCGCCAATAAGCCAGACAATGACGCCGGCTAGTGCCAGGTAAAATCCAATTTTTTGAATTACATTCCTCATATGCCAATGGAAGTCCTAAATCTAAAGGACGATTCTTCGAGGTCAACGAGTTTGCCCTTGGCCCGGTTACAGAATTCGCCCATTAAAAACACATGACAAAATTTTTGCATACTCGCATTCGTGTCAGTGATCTGGATAACACTGTCAATTGGTACTGTGACAATCTTGGTTTCGTTTGCACGCGCCGGACCGATAAATCTCCGGCAGGAAACCAGTTGGCCTTTTTGGAACTGGACGGCAACGAGCACTTTTTGGAGTTATGTTACTCTCCTGATTATGAAGTCAATGTGCCAGAGGATCTGATGCATACCTGCATTGGCGTGGCTGACATTATCGGCTATTGCGATGCGTTGGAAAAAAAAGGCCTGGAAGTCTGGCCTGGCGATTGGCGCGAAACGTTTCCCCAAGGAAAGAAAATGGCTTTCCTGACTGACCCCGATGGCTACGAAGTAGAAATCCTCGAGGTTGAGGAATAAAACAAACAGCTGCCAAGAATGGCGGTCGTTTTTTGAACTGATTTAAATGGCACTTACCCTTTGTAATTCCGAAGCAAGGCATCAGCCATGTCTGAAGGGGTTTCAGCAACTTCAATTCCCGCGGCTTTCAAAGCGGAAATTTTACTTTCAGCGGATCCACTGCTACCCGAAACAATAGCACCGGCATGGCCCATCCGACGACCGGGGGGAGCAGTGGTACCTGCGATGAATGCTGCCACAGGCTTTTGCACGTTTTCCTTGATGTAGGCCGCGGCTTCCTCTTCAGCGGAACCACCAATTTCGCCAATCATGATAATAGCGTCGGTGTCAGGATCTTCGTTAAAAAGTTTTATGGCATCGGTGTGACTTGTGCCATTAATAGGATCACCACCAATACCTATACAGGTAGACTGTCCGTGACCTCGCACCGTCAATTGCCATACAGCTTCGTAGGTAAGTGTGCCTGATCGTGAGATGACTCCCACGCGCCCGGGTTTGTGTATATAACCAGGCATAATGCCTATCCGGCATTGATCTGGTGTAATGATCCCAGGGCAGTTCGGTCCGATCAAACGGCATTTGCTGTTTTGCAAGGCGACTTTTACAACAGCCATATCGCGAACTGGAATTCCTTCCGTGATAGCCACTATCAACGGAATTTCAGCATCGATAGCTTCGAGTATAGAATCCGCTGCAAAAGGAGGAGGTACAAAAATGGCGGTAGCATTTACCCCTTCGTTTTCCACCGCTTCTTTGGCGGTATTAAAAACGGGCACTTTATCTTCCCAAAGCAGGCCGCCTTTACCAGGCGTAACGCCGGCTGCAACCGTGGTTCCGTAGTCGATGGATAACTTTGCGTGAAAGCCGCCAAATTTCCCAGTGATGCCTTGGACAAGAAGGCGTGTGTTTTTGTCAACGAGAACACTCATGGTTAGGCATGCTTTACTAAATTGACGATTTTTTCAGCGGCGTCTGATAAGGAATCCGCTGACACCAGGTCCAATCCGCTCTCAGTGAGCAACTGTTTGCCAAGTTCTACATTGGTGCCTTCCAAACGGACTACGAGTGGAACGGTGATCTCCACTTTCTTGGCTGCCTCAATGATTCCTTCGGCTATGATATCGCATTTCATGATGCCTCCGAAGATGTTGACCAGAATACCTTTAACCTTCGGGTCACTCAGGATGATTTTGAAAGCTGCTGTGACTTGCTCAGCATTGGCGCCACCTCCTACGTCGAGGAAGTTTGCCGGATCACCGCCAAAATGTTTGATGATGTCCATGGTCGACATGGCAAGTCCCGCACCGTTGACCAGGCAGGCGATGTTTCCATCGAGAGCAATATAACTCAGACTAAATTTAGCTGCTTCAATTTCTTTGTCATCCTCCTCATTGAGGTCGCGCAGTTCTTGTATGTCAGCATGACGAAAGAGCGCGTTGTCATCGAATCCGACCTTAGCATCGAGGGCCACAACCTTGCCTTCTTCGGTTACGATGAGCGGATTGACCTCTACCATGGAGGCATCCTTCTGCCAGAAGAAATCGTAGAGGCCTTTCAGGGTTTTACCCATGTCCTTGAACGCTCCGCCGCTTAAACCGAGGCCAAATGCTACTTCCCTTATTTGGTAAGGCTGCAATCCCAGGGTCGGGTCGACGAACACTTTAGTAATTTTTCCGGGTGTGTTTTCCGCTACTTGCTCAATGTCTACGCCCCCTTCGGTTGAAGCGATGATCACAGGTTTGGAAGTGTCCCGGTCCATGAGAATGGCCAGGTAATATTCGTGCGAAATGGATTCGGCTGCAGTAAAGTAAATGGTCTGCACTTTGCGTCCGGCGGTACCTGTTTGATGTGTTACCAAGGTGTTGCCTAGCATTTTGGAAGCGATCTCTCTGGCTTCAGACTTGGAGTTTGCCAACTTAACGCCGCCCTGGAATCCATCGGTGAAAGTCCCTTTGCCACGTCCCCCTGCGTGTATTTGGGATTTTACGACGATCATGCCCTCATCGGGAAATTGATTTAAAGCGTCGTCAAAGGCATCTTCTGATTGCACGGCCACGCCCTTGGAGACGGGAACGCCATAAGCGGCAAAAAGCTCTTTTGCCTGGTACTCGTGAATGTTCATGAATGCGTTTTGCTAAAAAACAAAGTTGGAAAATAAAACTGCAGGCTATCTGAAACGCAAGTGCTTATCAGATTTAAGGCTGCATTTTGATAGCCGGCTAAATTCCTGCGCTTAATTGTCTTCTATATTCTCCGAATTTTCGGACAAAGGGAAAGGAGGAATGGTCAGATGAGGACTATAATAAATATACGTGACTCTGTCACCCCGCTTTGGCATTGGCGGACTTTTGCTGTTAAAGACTGAGAACTTTTTGTTGGCGAAAATACATTTCCCCAAGCCGCCGGCAGGTTCTGATTCTGGGCGGTGTTCATTTGAGTCGATAAGAAATACAGGAACGTCGAAACTATGGAGTTCCTTAGCCATGCGCCGTGCCCAAGAAGGGGCGCCCACGAATAACACCCCTTGTGGATCGAGGTTGGAGATTCCAATCTTTTGAGAAATGACCGTAGCCAGGCTTCCATAGACCAATACCGTGCCGAGGACCACGAAGATGATTTCCGTAAAAAATTGTTGAGCCTGAGGAAAATCGTTTTTCTCCAGCGATAGTGCCAGGATGTGGAGTTCAATTTTCCCAAGAAGCAAGGCCTCGAATACGAGGACTGCGATGAGGGCACCGATCGGATCATACAATATACCTTCCCATTTGGCCACGTCTCCAATTTTTCCGCCTGGCCGGATAATCCGTAGCATCGGCGCAATCACGGTTGGGCCTGTAATGATGAGGATGGCCCCGGTAAGGGCGGATAGTCCCGGCGAAAAATCCAGGAAGTAATAGGCGGAGTAACCTCCTCACAACCAACCGATGATGGCGCCTCCCACAATCAGCCGCCAAATGACTTGGCCGGATTGTTTGAGTTCCTTTAGATTCAGGGGATGGGTGTCCACCTTTAGTGATTAACAAGTGGCGTATATTCTTTTTAAAGCACTCAGAGCTTGCGGCCAGGAAGCTTGAATCCAGCAATGGTTTCTTAGCCAACGGATG
>JAPUIL010000723.1 GCA_027297085.1 Verrucomicrobiota bacterium
CTCCAAATAGGTACAGCCAAACCGGGGGAGAGGCGAGCAAAGGGGGGTGCAAACTGGGAGTAACCGACGCACGCGAAGCCCGGGAACTGGCCTGGACCGTACGTTTGAAAGCCTGTCTTAAATTTTTTTGAAAGCGGAGCGGAGCTATCAAAACAGATCCCAAATCCGCGCCCTTGCTCCAGCCGAAAATCCATTCTGCCACGGTCGCATTCTTAGTGAAAAGTGGTATGACACATGAAAACGCGCATAAAGTGGCCATTTGCTGAGCCTTTTGTTCCGCACTACGGGGGGCAGATTTACCTGTTCGTCCCAGCCAAGCAGGTTGAGAATGCTGCTGAGGTTGTGTTGTTTTCCCAGTTTTTCCAGAAGAGCTTGAATAGAAGGGTGTTGTAGCATGGGTCTCAGTGTGCAGGGCGTCAGATTCACATCAAGGCCACCTCGCCGGTTCGTTATGAAATAGAAAAGACCGATTCTTTTTCTCGCCAATAATTGGGAAACCTTTTGTGTGCGCAGAGTCTTATTTCCAGATACGTAACTAACGAGACTAAACATGTCGGTCCACAAGACCATTCCGCTTTTGATTTTCCTGGTTTTCGGGCTCGGCTCCGAGAGCCGCGCGTTGGCTGATTATGCCAAGAAAGAGACGCATTTTGAAGGGGTTGTTCAGCTGGCAAAGCGACTGAGTGAAAAGCCCTTTAAAGCGCCAAAAAGTCGTTTGCCGGATGCAGTTCGCGACCTTGATTATGATGGGTATCGAAAAATAATTTGGCGGCCTGATAAGAGCCTATGGAAGGATGACGATCTGAATTTCCGCCTGGAATTTTTTCACCCCGGATACCTGTTCAAGAATCCAGTTAAACTGAATGAATTTTCCGATTCCCATGTGCAAACTATTCCCTTCACCTCGGAATTCTTCGACTATGGAGATCTGGATCTGAATCCGCGTAGAATCTCCCGGCAAGCGTATTACGCGGGATTCCGTTTGCTATTTCCTCTCAATGAGGGCGATAAGTTCGATGAAGTATTGTCTTTTCTGGGTGCGAGTTATTTTCGCGCATTGGGGGTAGGGCATCGTTACGGAAAGTCTGCCCGTGGGCTCGCGTTGAACACCGGCCTCAATCAACCGGAGGAGTTTCCGATTTTCCGGGAGTTTTGGATCGGTAAACCAGACTACCAATCTGTGGACGTGCGCTTGTTCGGTCTGCTCGATAGCCCCAGCGTTGCCGGGGCTTATCAATTCGATGTGCGGCCCGGGAAGGATACTCTAATCGAGGTAAAGGCGGTCCTCTTTTTTCGCCAAACAGTTGATTGGTTAGGTATTTGCCCTTTAACTAGCATGTATTGGTATGGTGAAAATAGTTCAGGAAACCACCAAGACTTTAGACCCGAAGTGCACGATTCAGATGGGTTAATGATTGAAGCCGAAGAAGGCACGATCTGGCGAGCCCTTGTCAATGATGGACGCAAGCGAAACTTTGTGCACGAAGGCGCCGGGATTCGTAGATTCGGATTGATGCAACGGGACCGGAACTTTGATCATTACCAGGACCTGGAAGCATGGTACCAGGCTCGACCCAGTGTGTGGATTGAGCCGAAGGAAGGCATGGCTGCCGGTTCGATCCAACTCATCGAATTTCCCACCGACAACGAGTATTTTGATAATATTGTGGCTGCCTGGGTCCCTGACGAAATGCCTGCGTTAGAATCTCCCTATCCAGTTGCCTACAGCTTACACTGGAGCAGCGATAATGTAACAGCTGCACCACTGGCGAGAGTGGTGTCCACTCGATTTGGGAAGAACCAGGATGGTCAGTCCGGAACTCGATTCGTTGTTGAATTTACCCAGCCTGCCAATCAAACCGAATGGCTACCCGATTCGATCAAAGCTGACTTTACTGGGTCGAATCCAGCCTCAATAACCGGCGTAAAAGTTCTTCACAATTCACTAGACTCACGGTGGAGGATCGTGTTTCTAGTTCAAGGATCTGCTCCGGCAGATCTGGCCTGCCGATTGCTGTATGAGGGAGAACTTATTTCAGAAATTTGGAGTTATCCATGGAACCCAAATTGATAACCAACTTTAAAGCTGAAGAGCTTGAAGCCTGGGACGATGCGTTTGAAAAGGTGGAAAACTACCTGAGGGCTCATCGTTTCCAAAGCAAGGTGCTGCTTGCTGAGTTTGTGCCCGAGATATTGGCGCGAGCCCATGAAAAATACCGCCTCGACCCGTCTCAGGATCCGGTAAAGCTGGCCTCGCGCGAAGCGGATCTTAAATTGGAGGGATGGTTTGAAGAGCTGATTTCCGATTCGGTCGATTTCGGAGTTTCGACTGGTGCTCGCGGGCGTTTGGCGTTGCTCCTAATGGACGCACCGACCAGATGGCCCCAGTACATGTTGCGCCCCCGTTCGGAATTGCCCGACGAGTTTGTTGAAGAGTTCTGCAGATCCTATCTCAAAGCGGGTCCTGATATGGATCCCACTCATATGTTGCCGCGCCCCATCGATTTGGGTCCCATTCCCCAGATGGCCGAATCGACGCTCAATAACCTGGCTCGTTGGCCTTGGATTCCCAGTTTGTTACTTTGGAGCAGCATTGTGGGTGGGTTCATTTACGTATTTTGGCTAACCCGATAACTTGGATATCTCAGCGAATGTGTGCAAAGTATAACAATATTTTCAGTATATTTATGAATGACCTTGTACCGGTGGTACTCTTTCAAACTACGGTTCGCACACATTCTCGGATGGACATGCCGGTTGTTCCTCCTTCATGTATTCAGTTACGCATCAAAGTGCGCGCTTTCGTCAAACAGACGTCAAGCCCGGCATCTCCACTCTGTGGTGAGGTAACCGAGTTAAAACGTCATGTCTGAGGTCCACGACAATGATATCTCGGTCCTGGACGTGAGTCCGATTCGTAGCTTACTGATACGTCGACTCGTGTTTTTCTCTTCGGTGGTAACTTTGACTGCCATGGGAACTACGATCATGGCAGATATATTGTGGCACCAAGGGATGCTATTTCTGGAATGGATGCTGCTTGGATTGTTTCTTGTGCTGTTTGCCAACTTGTCATTCGGTTTTTGCCAATTCGTCTTTGGTTTCCTGATACACCTCGTGAGAAGAAGAGAGGTAAGCATTTCCGATTCGCTCAAAAAACAACCGGGTTGGGTGCCGTTGCCAATTGTGCAGACAGCCATTGTGTTGCCGGTATGTGACGAAGATGTTAAGCGCGTTTACGAAGGTCTTCGAGCTATATACCGGTCAGTCGAAAGAACTGGCGAGATAGACCACTTTAACTTCTTTATTCTATCGGATTCGCGTACCGCAAAACAATGGGTCGAGGAAGAGGCCGCTTGGGTGGAGCTTTGTAAACAGTTAAAAGGGTTTGGCCGGATTTTTTACCGAAAACGACGCACCAATATTAACCGTAAGAGTGGAAACATAAGCGACTTCTGCCGACGCTGGGGTAACTCCTATCGGTATATGATCACTCTCGATGCTGATAGTCTTATGAGTGGTGAAACCTTGGTTAAACTGGTTCAACTCATGGAAATTAATCCTGAAGTTGGCATTGTGCAGACAGCGCCGCAACTCATGAGAGCTCAGACGCTTTTTGCGCGTATCCACCAGTTTTCCAATCGTCTCTACGGCCGGCTTTTTTCGGTAGGACTGAACTTCTGGCAGATGGCTGAAAGCAATTACTGGGGGCATAATGCCATCATTCGGCTCAAACCCTTTATTGAGCATTGCGCTTTGCCTGAACTGCCGGGGAAGGAACCTTTTGGAGGTAAAATTCTCAGTCACGATTATGTGGAAGCTGCTCTCATGCGGCGCGGAGGGTGGCAGGTCTGGTTGGCCTATGATCTGCCGGGAAGTTGGGAGGAAGGTCCGCCGAATCTCATAGAGTTTGCCAAACGCGATCGGCGCTGGTGCCAGGGAAACTTACAACATAGCTGGCTATTGTTTGCCCGAGGACTGTTTGCCGTTAATCGCCTTCATTTGGGACTGGGAATACTATCATATGTGGGGTCGTTCCTCTGGTTGCTTTTCCTGATCGTATCGTTCCTGCTTGCCTATGATTTTCATAACAGCGGGCTCTCGCATATTCCGACTTCGGGGTTCGCACAATTTTGGAGTCCTGAGATCGTATCAGAACCGCTTGCCTTGTTTTTTTTGACAGTGGCGCTTCTTTTTATGCCCAAAGTACTTTCAGTCCTATGTGTAGTATTTCAAAGGGATCTGGCCCACTCGTATGGTGGACGCTTCAGGGTAATCATTGGAGCATTGGTGGAAACAGTTTATTCGATTTTTCAGGCGCCTATACTCATGTTGTTTCACTCGAAATTTGTCGTTCTTACCTTTCTAGGAAAAAGCGTTGGGTGGGGAGCCCAAAATAGGGAAGCCGGGGACGGACTCGGTTGGCGGGAGGCATTTTCTGTATTGGGCGCTCATACGTTGATCGGCATTCTTGCGGCAGGTCTCTGCTGGTGGATGGATGTGATTTTATTTTACTGGATGTGTCCGCTTTTTGCTGGATTGATTTTTTCTATTCCACTCACGGTCTTCACTAGCCGAGCCAAATGGGGCGATTTCATGGTAGCATTAGGTCTTTTGAAAACACCTGAGGAGTGGTCGGCTCCCTATGAGTTGCAGGTACTCAACCAGTACATGAATACTGTGGATACGCCGGATCGACTGTCCGATGCCTTTGCTCCGGATCGGGGCATAAGCTCTGTCCTCATAGATCCCTACCTCAATGGTGTTCATGTTTCGCTGCTGAGGCAGAAACGGGACGGGCAGCGCAAGAGTCATGCCTATTTTGAATCGCTCTGCCATAAGCTGCTCAAGGAAGGACCTGATGTTCTCAATCCGAAGGAGCAACTAGCAGTGTTACGGGATGCTCATTCGGTAAGCGCTCTCCATCGCCAGCTTTGGCTGTTACCTTCCGCTCAACTGAACGAATGGTGGAACCACGCTCTGCGGGAGTACAACTTGCATGCCAAAAAGCCCTTTTCCGCCATCACCTAAATCAAGCCTCAGATCCGTTTATCTTCTCATCTAAAATAAGGGACAGGCTAATAGTCGTTATGAGGATTAATGCGACGGTTAATTGATTAAGTAACGGCAACTTTGCTTTTTTCGAACTTCACCTTAGGGGGTTTTTTTCATCTACTTTAATTCAAGTTTATTTCTTCTATGAAAATTACCCTGATTGCGAATGGTGACCTCCGTGAAAGTGCTAACCGGGTTTGCTGGGAAAATCAGGCCGAAATGGAAGCTGCCCTGACGGGGGTAGTTACAACATTCGGACACGACCTGGTTCGTGCTCACGCTTACAATGAGGCTCGAGGTCACGGATTCATCGGCAGCCAACGGGAAGGGATGGATGTATTTGCGAGCATCGATCCTGAGAAGCCGATTATTGTGGCCGAGGCCGTTTGGCAATACAGCCATCACGTTCTGCACGGACTGATCAGTCATAAAGCTCCCATTATGACAGTTGCCAATTGGTCGGGCACCTGGCCTGGACTTGTGGGAATGCTAAATTTGAACGGCTCTCTTACAAAGGCCGGGGTGAAGTATTCTACACTTTGGAGTGAGGACTTTTCCGATGACTTGTTTCTCAACGGACTCAAGAGCTGGTTGGATGTGGGAGAAGTAATCCATCCGTCAGCTCACGTCAGTAGTTTTAACGCGGATGTAGTAAATGGCAAAGCGTCAGATGTAGCTGATGAGTTGGCGAGCGAGTTGCAAAGCCGCAAAGCCATCATGGGTGTCTTTGATGAAGGCTGCATGGGCATGTTCAATGCCATCATCCCTGATCACCTCCTGTTTCAAACAGGAGTTTACAAGGAGCGTCTAAGCCAGTCGGCCCTTTATGCTGGCATGCGGGAAGTGAGTGATGAGGAGGCGACTGCCACCTTTCAGTGGATTCAAGACAAAGGTTTCAACTTCCACTTTGGAACCGACGAAGCAACCGAGCTGACTGAAGCTCAGGTACTCGAACAATGTAAGATGTACATCGCTGCGTGCCGGATCGGGGATTTCTATGGTTGCGATGCCCTAGGCATTCAGTATCAGCAGGGCCTCAAGGATTTGTGTCCTGCGTCGGATCTCGTCGAAGGACTTTTAAACAGCACGGACCGTCCACCCGTCACAAATGACAACGGCGAAGTAATCAAAGCCGGCAAACCGTTTACGCATTTTAATGAAGTGGATGAATGTGCAGGGCTCGATGGCTTGTTGACTCAACGTGTGCACGATGCCCTTGGGCAACCGCCGGAAAATACTCTTCACGACCTTCGATGGGGTGATCCTGATAAGAGTGGTACCACCGACGAGTACGTGTGGGTGTTTCTCATCAGTGGTTCCGTCCCGATTGAGCATAACACCGATGGATACGCCGGCAGCCATGGCTACCGTCAGCCTCCGATGTATTTCTGGAAAGGCGGATCAACGCTTCAGGGGGTGTCTCATGCCGGAGAGATTATCTGGAGCCGGATCTGGATCGATGGATCTGTCTCTGGCGGAAAACTCTGCATGGATCTGGGTCGCGGTAAAGCTATTGAACTGCCCGAGGCAGAGACTCGTCGCCGACTGGAAGCAACCACTCCTCAATGGCCCATCATGCATGCGGTCACCTACGGTGTTTCCCGTGACCAAATGATGGCACGGCACAAGGCCAACCACATTCAAGTAGCCTATGCGAATAGCAGCGAAGAAGCAGATCTTTGCCTGCAGACCAAGGCTGCCTTGGCCGACAAATTAGGGCTCGAAGTCACCCTATGTGGTAC
>JAPUIL010000724.1 GCA_027297085.1 Verrucomicrobiota bacterium
TCAAAAGAGATCGGTTCGATGTCAAGTTTTCCTGCTTCGATTTTGGAAAAGTCGAGAATGTCGTTGATAATGGTCAACAGTGATTCAGCGGAACGTTCAACTGTTTCGGCATAGTCACGTTGCTCTTTGTCTAAATCGGTATCAAGGAGGAGTCCATTCATACCAATAATACCGTTCATGGGGGTACGGATTTCGTGGCTCATGTTGGCCAGAAACTCACTCTTAGAAATGTTGGCCGCTTCTGCCTTAGTGGCCATGTCTCGCAGAACCGCCTCATTGGCTTTTAATTGCTGAAAGCTTGCCTGAAGCTGCTGATTGGCAGCACTTAATTGTTGTTCATTGGCCGTTAGCTGCTGGTTCATCGATTTTAATGCCTCTTCTGCTCGATTACGCTCTTCGATTTCATGCTGGAGAACTTTATTGGCGGCCGTGAGCTCTTCGTGAGCCATTTGTAGTTCTGTCGCCATCTGATTGAAGGTTTCTCCAAGCTCACCCAACTCATCCTTGGAATTGACAGTGACGCGTTTTGCGAGTTCTCCCGCACCGAATTCATTTGCGGCATCTCGAAGTTGTAGGATTGGCCGACTCACTTTAGCCGAAAGCCAAAAACCCAAAAGTACCGCGAACATTATGCTTACACCCCCCACACCTAAGATTGAAATCCACATAAGGTTCATCCCACTCTCCATCTCATCCATAGCTCGGAATAAGATTGTGAACCCTTCCACATTTATAAGCGGGACTGCAATGGCAAGGCACATTTTTCCACCTAGGGTGACTCGAAAAGGCGTTGATCCGGAACCGCTAGCTGAGTCAATATTTTCAAGAATCTTATTAAGACTCTCGACTTCCTGTTTCGATATTAACGATGATTCGGAGTTTTCCCTTGATTGTGCAATCATTTTTCCTGAACTCAAAGCCATTGCGTCCCTTCCAGTGAACTCCCGGATGTCCGCCGCACTATCGGAATCAAACATTTCTCCAAGAACCAGCAATCCAAGCAATTGGTCTCCCATGACAATAGGGGTTATGGCGATTCTATAAAGATTATCCTGGTACTTCCAAATCCCCGTATAATCAGAACCCCTAAGCCCAGCCTTGACGCCTGGAAACGTCTTAAGGTCTTGAGCGTAAAGCTGGGGGGCGTTAATATCGGCAAGAAGTTTCCCTTGATTATTCAATATAACCATGTGATCGGTATCCACCACTTCATAAAGCTGTTGCGCCGTATAAAAGACGGTCTTATGGTCGACACCTTCAATGCTGATCACAGCTCGCAGGTGTGGAGCCTGTGATATCGACCTGGCTTTGGTTATAAGAAGATTATAGCGAAGAGCTGTAAATCGTTCGTAGGCGCGTCTCCCGATCTGGAGGTTGTTAGTGATTTCATAATCAGCTATTCCCTCAACAAACCGTATAATTGCAAAAACGCAAAAGATGATAAAGATAAAGCAAACGGAGACCGTTCCGCAAAAAATTTTTGTCCTAATGGTCAGGCGCATCTCTAGTACTTTGACTTAAACCGTTTACCAAACTTGTTTTTGTGTTGGACGAATTTTTTGTCCTCCTGAATCTCTAACAAATAATTATAGCGTGAAGAGCCAGATACCTGTATCCGTTTCCGTACCTCATTCCCGAACTCATGCCACGTCCTGAGCGTGTATTCCCCGTCAGGCACACCTGAAATGACGAAGATGCCCTTCTGATCGGTCAGGGAGAAAAATGGGTTGTCGAGGGCAATAATATGACCGACCATTTTGGGATGGATGTTGCAGTAGATTTTAACCCAACCGCTCCTGGGGAAGGTAACTGACTTCGATTTTCCCGGCGAGTAGATGTCCAGATCGAATATTTGGGTCTTGGAAAGAGAAAAGACGTTGTGAAAGATGATGTCATCATTTGGAAAGTCAACGGTAGTTCCCTTTACTATAGGAACAACCCTCGGGCCGAAGGTCCGATTCTTTTGGGAAACGACCGGGTTTTTCCGGGGAAGTGAAACACCTGCATCATTATTAACACGATCCAGAAAGACCACTACGTTCGACCTGTCGGTACGTTTTTCTCCATCCAGCTTCAGGATCTTCACTTTACCCGTAATCACATTCCCAAGGAGTGGGAAGAGTCCCTTTTCATCGTTTCCGGTACGGAATTTCATATGGCAAGAGATACAAGTTCGACGAACCTCTTCTACAAGTTGGGATACTTTTGCTAAATTCTTCTTCTTTACTAAGTTTACCATCTCAGAAGAGAGACTATTGATCTTTGTGCCGTACTCATTGAACAGTTGAAGCATATCTTCGTTTTTCTGTGGCTTTATGCTCAACAGCCCCTCCCCGGCGATCTTTTTCAAAGTCTTTGCATGAGATAATACTGCAGCTGAATCGTCTCCAGCCAGTCCTTTTTCAAGGCCAGTGATCGCCTTGCTTAACGCCAACATAACTGGATGCGCATTAAAATATCTCTGTTCCTCACCGTAGATCTCAAATAGCCATGATGAGACCAACAAGACTATGCTGATGAGCAGCAGATAAGCAGAAATGCGTCTAGAACCTCTCATGTCAGCGGCCTCCTAAAACGACAGTACTATTTCAGAGGCGTAGAAGACTCTGTCATCATCGCCTGGATCGAAAAGAGATGCGTCGATTACCTTGAACCTATCGCGACCTATTTCCAGCTTAACCATCGCACGGGGGTTCGGCCTCCAGCCCAATCCTACAGAAAACCGTTGTAGCCGTTTTGCATCATAGCCAAAGGCCTTGTTGCCACCGGCCAAGAATTCGCCCCCCAAGTGGTACCCTTCGTTGGTATCGTAAGTCCCGATCTCGCTATAGCGGAGGATGGCGTAAAGATTCCTGGTTAGATTGTAATGGGGCTGCACCGAAAACCAGGTTAGGTCGCGGTCGAAGGAATCCACCGCATCATTGATGAAGGCCTTTCCGAGTGCGAACTCAAGCGCCGCCTTTTCCCTGAAGCTGTATTTGGCGTCTATCTGGTATAGGGCGGCGTCCACTTTGTCACTCGGGCTTGCCCCCAAACTGGATGCGTCTTGTGTACCGACAGGCTGAAAAAAGCTTCCCCCCAGGAGCAAAGCCCCCTTGGATGTTTTGCCATTCCTCATGAAGCTTGCACTTAAGTAGAGGGGAGTCCACGGGCTACCATACACCTTCGCGGTCACAGCCTTACCCGGGTCATCCTCGCTGCTGCGGGCGAGTGTTCCATCGGTAAGAGATGTTATCCATCCAAAGCCACCCAAAGTTCCATAGAGGGCAATGCCCTCATCCCAGAGCCAAGGGTAAGCGGCGGTATGCGAGATCAAAAGATTGCTAGGAGAGTCGTTCCAGAGGTACTCCTCCCCGAACGGAATGTCGATCCGCCCCACTTTGATTCCCAGGATATCGTCGCCCCACTTTTTAAGAACGTTGCGAAAGTGAACATAGACCTCGTTGACACGGACGGAAGACGCGACGCTGAATTCCAAGAAGACCGAAAAATCCTCCCAGGCCTCAGCCTCCAAGAACAAGGAAGCATGCTTGACGACGAAACCTGCGTTGGGCTGGGTTCCATCGTCACCTGAATCCTGAAAACGGACTTCACTGAATCCTGAAATGTCCATATTTCTGAACCATGGCTTGGCGAGTACGTGGGTGGAGGTTTTTTCCTCAAGGGACGAAACCGCCTCACCGGAAAGTTCCACAAACTCCTTGCTATCCGAACTGTCTTTTACAGCACGAGTATTTGTTACCTTAACTAAATCAACAGATTCTTCTTGACCAAATAACGCTTGCGAGTATCCCGAAAAGAGGAAAAGCGATAGGACAACACATTTTATTGTTTTAGAAATAGAATTCATGACTTATACCTTCAAGTATAACGTTTTTATAATTGTGATTTTTCAGATTTATTAAAATCTAGTTTGGACCTCTGCTTTTTATCGACTCTTTTATAAGGACATTTAGGGGAATCAACCCAGATTGGTTAAAAGAGAGGCTTCCTATTACCGAAATCCTGAATG
>JAPUIL010000725.1 GCA_027297085.1 Verrucomicrobiota bacterium
CAATTGCAGTTCGCAATTCCGGGATCCCTTTCGTAGGAGGATAGGTTCCGAAACTACTCATAATTGCCGGAATGTCGGCGTATGCCTCGATGATAAAATCGGGTGCAGGATGTTTCGGTTCACCTAAGGACAAGGCGATAAAGGATTTGTCCGGCAGGGCAACGTCTTTCAGCAGGCCATTGAGCTTCTCAAAAGGGTAGGGATGTAATTGTTTGAGATATGGATTCATAGGTCTTTTCGTCAAATCACCCATCACACCGCGATTTTTTCGATATGGTAATCGAGTTCATCCCTGATCCGTTGTTGCAGAATGGCCTGAATTTCCTCGGATGTGATGGGCGCGCCCTTGCCATCAGTGATGTGGAATAGATCTTCAACCCTTTCGCCCAGCGTTGTAATCCTTGCATTTAAAAGTGAAATGTCCAGATCGACGAAAATGTTGGCGATAATCGACAGCAGTCCCGGTCTGTCAGCTGTGATGACTTCAAGGATACTATGCTCACCGCTAACATCCGTTCTTATAGTCACTTCAGTTTTAAGATTGAATTGCTTTAACAGCCTGGGGATTCGCCTTTGGCTTGTCGTTAGTTGCTTCGTTGCTGGCTGTATGTATTTCAGTAGCGTTGAACGAATTTGCTCGATTCTTGACGGTCTGTTGCCAACAGGCTGGCCGTTAGATTCAAGTACGACGAAAGTATAATAAGACAGATTGTTAGCAGAGGCTGGAATCCTTGCGTCAACCGTATCAAGCGATAATTGATCTAATGCAGTGACGATCGATAAAAACAGGTCTCTTAAAATTTTCTTGTGAATAAAAATCTGCGTGGCACCTTCATCTGCCCGTCTTTTCGAGATGCCGTCGCGGATCAGGATCAGCGGACCATCGGCAAGGTTGTGCTGAGAGATCGCCCCGGTATGCCAGACGATGTCATTGACTGATTCGCGAACAAAATATTCATCTTCCACCGCATCCCAGATGCTGAGTATTACTCCTTCAGTAATGTGTTTCTCCAGCAATCTTTCCTTCGCGTGATTCTGGGTTTCGACAACGTAATAATGTCTGTCGACATGAGACTCCAGACCTTGTCGGAGTGCGCGTTTGGTTTCGAGATAGAGCTGGCGCATCAATGCTGCCCGCCAACTATTCCACAGATTCGGATTAGTGGCATTGATATCGGCCACCGTCAGTGCGTAGAGATAATCAAGACGAACCTGGTCCCGAACAAGCAGGGCAAATTCGTGTATGACGTCCGGGTCCTGTATATCCTTGCGTTGCGCGGTGGTGGACATGACCAGGTGATGGCGAACTAACCAGCACACGAGGTTGGTGTCCCAGGTGCCCAGGTTGTGCCGCTGGCAGAATGCTCGTGCCACTTCAACGCCTAGTTCTGAATGATCACCGCCGCGTCCTTTTGCGATATCGTGGTATAGACCGGCAACGTACAGCAGTTCTACCCTGGGCAGGCGGTGGTGTATATGAGCGGCAATTGGAAATTGCTGTTCCTGGTTTCGATAACGGAACCGTCTCATATTTCTTACCACCTGCAAGGTATGTGCGTCGACTGTATAGGTATGGAAGAGGTCGAATTGCATCTGCCCGATAACCCGCTCGAATTCGGGTAGATAGGCACCAAGAATGCCATATCGTTCCATTCTGTTGAGCTGGGTAAATAGATGGTTGGCAGTCCCCAGAAGCTGCATGAACAGTTTTGTCGCATCCGGGTTGTTGCGGAATTCATCATCAATAAGATCAACATGGCGGCGTACCAGGCGAATAGTTTCCGCCCGGACGCCTTCAATCTGTGCGTTAGAGCCGAGGATGACAAACATTTCCAGCAGTGCGGGCGGGTAGGATTTAAAGGTATCCTCGGAAGTCACTTCCAGGTAGTTGTTGTGGATTCGAAAATGATCATTGATCGGTTGAATCTTCGCTCGTTCGGACGAACGGACAATAGCCTCATCGAAATGTTGCAGTAACAACTCATTCACTGCACTAAGACCATGCACGGTCCTGTAGTATTCCTGCATGAATTGTTCCACCGCCAATTGATCGCCATCTTCATAACCGAATAGTGCTGCCAGGTTTTGTTGGTGTTCAAACAACAATCGATCGTCATCTCGCCCGGAAATCAGGTGCAGACCGAAGCGAATTTTCCAGAGGAACTTTCTCCCCTGGGTTAAAAGTTCACTCTCCGCGCCGGTAAGGAACTTCTGTTCAACCAGGTCCTCAAAATCTACAGAACCGAACTTGCGCCTTGCGATCCACATGACCGTGTGAATGTCCCGCAAACCTCCCGGGGATCTCTTTACATTGGGTTCCAGGCTATATTGGGTGTGTTCTGATTTCTTGTGTCTTTCAATCTGTTCATCGCGCTTTGCCTGGTAGAACTTTTTAGGAGACCAGATTTTTTCCGGGGCAATTGTCCTTGCCAATCGCACACGCAATTCGTCATCGCCACATAAAGTGCGTGACTCCATCATGGCCGTTAATATCGTGACGTCCTTCTTTGCCTGCACTTTGCACTCTTTAATTGAGCGCACGCTATCCCCCACTTCAAGACCGATGTCCCAC
>JAPUIL010000726.1 GCA_027297085.1 Verrucomicrobiota bacterium
GATAACGCAACCTACTTTGCACTGAATGACTACCGAAAAGCGGCCTTTATGGCCCGGGTCCTTGAAAAAGGCGAAGCGACTAATGACGGAGTTACTTTTAAAGTCAGCGAAGACACACCTTTCTTTCTCGCCCTCGGTATATTCCGCCCACACTTGCCTTTCTATGCGACCAAGGATTTGCTGAATCTCTTTCCCGCCAGCGAAATGAACATCACTCGCGAGCTACTGGAGGAATTTACTGCCGATGCAGACGATCTTCCAGAAGCCGCATTTTCCTGGTCCGGAATGGCAGTCGATCAAAATGGAGATGGGATACTAGGTAACGATCGTTTTACCCGCGTTCTCGCTCAAGGATTAACCATTGATCCCGAGGACGGAGACCTCAAGGCCTGGAAGAATATGCTCACTCATTATTTCGCCAGCTGTGCCATCGCCGACCGTGCGGTAGGCCGGGTGTTGGACGGATTGGAAAACAGCCGTTTTAAAGATAACACCATGATCATCCTCTGGAGCGATCATGGTTATCACTTGGGCGAGAAACTTCACGCCACTAAATTCACCCTATGGGACGATGCGGCACAGGTGAATTTCTTTATAGTAGATCCACGCAACAAACAAAACGCCGGTACTCGTTGCTACCGTCCGGTCACTCTGGTCGATATTTATCCGACGGTTATGAAGTTAGCCGGACTTGAACTTCCGTCCAATCGCATCTCCGGCAATGACCTTACCCCACTCCTGGAAGATCCCAACGCGGCTAGGAACATCCCTGCTCATTCCACCTACGCCAGCGTTAACACCAACATGGTCCGCATGGCGCAGCATAAGCTTATCCAGTATAAAGACGGGAGTCGGGAAATGTACGACCTGGATGCTGATCCGGAAGAATTTGAAAACCTGGCTGGAAAATCGGAACATGCCAAAATCGAAGCCGAGATGGAATCGATCCACCACAAGGCGATGAGAGAAGGCACCTAACCCGATTTTCTCACGGAGTTGAGAGTCGAGGTTGACGACTGATAGGCGAAGGCGTTCGAAACGCCTGGGTAAAGAATCTCACCTAAAATCAACCTTAAGGCACGGTAAATCCGTATCGTTCGGATCCAAACCCGGGAACACTGATAAATCCACCCCTGTTACGGATTCCCCGACGACCGCGACCAAATTGCGCCGCCCAGAAGTTTTCCTCTAGACCACTCGGATCCTGGTAAATGTTTCCAAGATTAAACAGATTGAACATATGATCCGATTTTCCATCTTTTCCAAAATTCCCCGTGGAATCGAACCAGTAATTTCCCGGAGCTAACTCTCGGCCCATCAGCTGCCTCCAAATCAACGCTTCCTTCTTGGATAAGCGACGGTTATTTATAAAATACCGGGAGCTTCCCCTGGATACATTAGACTGCAAGGGACCGTAATCGTGCCCCGGATGCATATAACCATAGGCATCAAATCCTACCGCTCCATAAAGACCGCTTCTAGGATCATACCAATAATTACCAGGCCGGGGATACCTGTTGTAACGCCTGTTGAAATCTTCCAATTGCTTTCGGCTCAACACCTGGCCATTGAATACGACAATTTCTTCTCCCCCTTCACCGGATTGCACATAATTGGCCGCAGCCGAAGAGCTCTCTCCCTGCATCTGCATGATATACGACCGCGCGGTTGAATCGTCTGGAAGCGCACCCCATTTCAAGTCCACCAAAGTCAGGTTCAGTAGCGGTCCATCCTGGTGCACCATCACCTGAATTGGCTTTCCCAATACCTGCCCAACAAGACGTCCATCTTCCAGTTTGCATTCAACTTGGTAGATCTCTCCCTCAGCTCGTAAAGTTCCCGAGAATAACCCATTCTCCTCCTTCAATGTGAGGAGCATGCCATCCTCATGATCGGGTGCATAAAAACTTCCCACAAAAGCTTGTCCAGATAGAAAAACCGAACCGGAGAATGAAAAGAGAGCGGCAAATAGAAGGATTTTCATAGTTATAATAGATAAAGATGAGAATTCATCTCATTGATAATTAGGACAGCATGCTTTGAAAAGGAAAAACGAATAGATTTTAGGTACCGTCTGATGGAGGAAAATCCTAAATCTTCTCATACAATGTCTTCACGTAATCCAATTGATGAATCGATTTCAAGAACTGGAAGTAATAGTCGGAATGATAACCGCAGTGACTAAGATAGCGGCAATCATCGATTCAAAGCCTTTCACCGCTTTGGTTATCGCCGATCCAATCGCGTCATTCACCCGCAATTCCTCAATTCGTTTGCGTGCCTCCTTAACCTGATCCTTGGCAAATACCTCTTTCTCAAGCTTGGAAGCCCCGATCAGGGTAAGAAGAACATAATCTCGCGTATCCATTTCACGACTACCAAATAGACTATCAATAATCCGCATGCGTATTCTATCTTCTATCAGGGAGTCATCTGTTGGATAGCGGTTATAATCAAGACCCTGTGGCAGAGACCACAGGGTATGAAAGGCACAAACATGGCGCCAATTGTGAGCTTCCAACCAATCATTCTCATTTCTTCGCAAAGACTGAGCGGATATCTTTGCTCTTCAGATCGGCAGCAAGCTACCTCCTACACTTCGTATCGCATATCAAGATGTAGTAGGTAGCTCGCTGCCGATTTCGGGGAGCTCAAACATCACTCCACAGGTTTGCTTCAACCATGCATTGCGCTATTTTACCGGAAATACCAGATGAGCGTGTAATCAATAGACCCATTGATTGCCTTTCTTTACTTCCACCCCAAAGAGATACTATGAAAACCTGCGGTTTTCAAACTTTCCCTACAGTCAGCGACCCCGTGGCAGAGACCACTGGGAATAACAAGTTTAAGACAGCCGAAGGCACAGACGGTTGGCAAGATTGGTTTCCAAGGCAAACACGCTGGGGCGCCGATATGGTTCCGGAATATTAAAGTTCGTGAATTTTAATTCGGTTTCCAAAACGGATGTGTGCAATCGTGTAGAAAGATAATTGACTACGAAAAACGCGAAACAGCGCCAAAATTGGTTTGAATAGCCTCCGGTGCTAGGTTGTAGCCATGGTCGTGAGACCATGGAGGCTTCATAGAAGTCCATTTCAAGGTTGTGGGGATGTTCCTTATTCCGCAAACATTCTATTCATGAAAATTATCCTACTCTTGTTGGTTTCTCTGTTTTTGATTTCAGCTCTTATCGCGCAGGATTCGCTGAACTTTGCCACGATAGGTGAGGTGAAGCGGCTCGATTCGCGGATCGATAAGCTCATTCCCAAGAATGCTGAAATAGAAGTGCTTACTTCTGGTTTCTTTTGGTCGGAAGGGCCGGTGTGGGATAAGGTAAACGATGTTCTTCTTTTTTCGGATGTTCATCGCAACCAGATCATCCAGTGGAAGGAAGGCGAGGGGAAGAGCATCTTTATGGAACCTTCGGGATATACCGGGGTGACTCCCCATCCCGGCGGAAAAGGAAGTAATGGGCTCATGTACGACAACGAAGGAAATCTCCTTATTTGTGAACATGGAGACAGACGCATTTCGATGCTCACAAAAGGCGGCGGCAAACGCACGGTGGTGGATAATTATAAAGGCAAACGGCTAAATAGCCCGAACGACCTCTGCGTAGCTGCCAATGGCGATATCTATTTCACTGATCCGGCTTACGGTTTACCACAACGCTGGGATGACCCTATGAAAGAATTGGATTTCTCCGGCGTATACCTTTTGCGGAAATCAGGTGAATTAGTTTTGCTCGTCGACAACCTGAGAGCCCCCAATGGCGTTTGTCTGTCGCCGGACGAAAAAACCTTGTATGTGGCCAATGCCAATGAAGATTGGATTGGATATATGGCGTATCCGGTGAATGAGGACGGCACAATTGGAACAGGTTGGATGCTTTATGATGCTACCCAGGATGGCAAAGAGCAAGCAGGTGGTCCGGACGGTATGCGGGTTGATACCCAGGGCAACATCTGGGCAACCGGGCCGGGTGGAGTGTATGTCTTTTCACCCAAAGGCGATGTGCTGGGGAAGATAGAAACCGGCGAACGCATAGCCAACTGTGCTTTCGGTGAGGACGGATCGGTTCTCTATATGACTAGCGACATGTATCTGTGTAGAATCCAGACTTCAGTAACAGGGATGGGTTTTTAAAATGATATCCTGATCACTGCTCAATTTTCTTTCCTGCGGCCCTCCAGCCGGAAATACCCGCAGAGAGGTGCTTGATATTGGTGTAGCCCAATTTCTTGGCCGCATCAGCTCCGTATTTGTAGGCTGGGCACTCGGGATTTGCGCAGTAGGCGACGATGAGCCTGTCCTTGTCAGCCGGTAGCTTGGACTTCAAATCATCACTGACCTTGTCGAAGTCAATGGCACCCGGAATGTGGCCGTTGGCGTAGGACTTGGTTCCGTTCACGTCGATGACGGCGACTTTGCCGGATTTTATGGCCTTCTCGAGGTCATTGATGCTGATGTTGGCATATTCACTGGCGGTTGCACTAACCGCAAGGAGTGTGACGGCGCAAAGAGCGATTAGTTTCTTCATACTTTTTCGAGGTTCGATAATGGGTATTATTCCGCGAGAGATCGTACTTCAAAGTGTAGTTAAATCTTCGAAAAAGCAGGGTGATTTTCGTGTCTGGCCTGCGCAACGAACGGAGTGGTAGGAAATTGGATTTTCGGTCGTCTAGACATTCATCCTTGAGGAAAAAAAAGCCTCCCGAATATGGGAGGCTTTCCTGAGTAAAATATTAGAATTTATTAAACCATAGTCGGAACGCTGAACTTGCTCCGGTAGTCGTCTTTGATCATGGCATTCGCTGCCTTGGCCAGATCATTTTTTCCTTTAAACTGTTCCTTATTGGCATCGAATCTCAGTTTGCGACCCATGGTCCATTTCTCGGATTTGAAATCGATATTCCAATCACCGAGGTGTTTGTTGAAACGATCGTATGTTGCCAGCAGAGTGTCATCTTTCTTGGCAAAGTTTTCGACACGTTTTGCAGCTACTTCCTGACCAGCCCGGTAAGAGATATTACACATATGAGGCAGGCAGCTTGATTTGTAACCCGTTTCAATTGGGCAACGCAGTGAAGCTGAGTCGCGAGATTTTACCGCGCGGACAAAATTCGGGTAGTGATCGAATCCAGCATCACCTTTCCAGGACTTTATCTTTTTGTTATTCTCGTCGTAGAGAGAACCACCGCCACGTCCGCCGCGGAATTCACCCCCTTCGCAGGTAACAATAATGCCGATCCGGTGACCCTTGTAACTGGAAGCCGCAGGTGTTTTTCGGTTGATGTAAAGATCGCGCACTTCAAATAGCACTGGAATATCGCCAAATTTGAGGGAAGCTATC
>JAPUIL010000727.1 GCA_027297085.1 Verrucomicrobiota bacterium
TCTCCTGATCGAAGTTGAAGTAGCTTTGGAAATATTTGCAGCCTAGCAATAAGAAAAACGGACGATTTCGTGGTCGAACGCAACTTGCGCCTTGCAGGCTCAACTCGCTGCTTGGACACTTCGTTTGTGTCGCTGCTTACGCAGCTCGGAACGACCACTCAGCCATCTCTCCTGATCGAAGTTCAGGTAGCTTTGGAAATATTTGCAGCCTAGCAATAAGAAAAACGGACGATTTCGTGGTCGAACGCAACTTGCGCCTTGCAGGCTCAACTCGCTGCTTGGACACTGCGTTTGTGTCGTAGCTTACGCAGCTCGGAACGACCAGCCTACGCCGAGGCTATTGCTGGCACGCCACTCAGCCATTCGACGCGCTTCGCTTGCTCATGGCAGGCCATCTCACCTGATCGAAGTTCAGGGTGTCTTGAAAATTTTGCTTCCAAGCAATAAGAAAAACCAGTGAAGATAAATCTGAGCTTTAGCGGCTTTTTCCAACGCTTTTTATGCGCATCCTTTTTCTTCAAGATCACCTTCGAATCGGCGGAACTGAAAAACAGACTCTGGCTCTGGCCAGTTTTGGCCAAGAACATGGATTTGAAACCGGCGTGATTGTCTTCCGGCCAGGTGGAACCTTATCGCCTACGCCGGGCAGCTCGCACTTCTATAAAGTCCTCCAGCCGTTTAACACACGGATCGATGAGTGGGCTCCGGGTCTCGTCAGATGGATAGGTTCTTTCCAACCGGATGTCATCGTATTCATGGGTAAGGTGGCCCATTTGTTTTTTATTAGCATTCGCAAATACTTCCCCGCTGTCACCCTCGTCGCTACTTACCGATCGGGTAAACCACCTGTGCCCTACTACGCCCGGGCACTACAACAAGCAGACGGGCTAATTTCAAACAGCCAGGTGGAGCATAAAAGGTTGGCTCAAACATTGGCCATACCGCCGGATCGAGTGAAAACGGTCCACAACGGATGTTTGCTACCTTCCATGCTCAAGAAGGACACAAATCCGGCTTCATCGCTACGGCTCTTGTGCTCGGCTATGTTTCGACCCCAAAAGAACCAGTTGGAACTTCTGAGCATTCTAGCGAAATTACCTGCAAAAATTGACTGGCACTGCACATTTGCAGGATCAGGAAAGATGTTGAAGGCCTGCAAATCCCTTTCCCGCAAGCTCGGGCTTGAGTCGAGGGTCACCTTTACCTGGTCGGCCGATCCCCAATCACTGTACGCGGACCACGATTTGGCACTGCTAACTTCCGATAAGGAGGGCATGCCCAATTCACTCATTGAAGCCCAATGTGCCGGTTTGCCGGTAGTGGCATATCTGGTAAACGGAGTTAAGGAGAGTTTTGAGGAAGGTGTATCCGGATATGGGATACCCTTTGGCGATCAACAGGCTTTCCTGGACGCATTACTCCTGTTAGCGAGCAATACAGAGAAGCTTAAACAGATGAGTGAAGCTGCGTTAATCTTTGGTCGGGAACATTTTGGGTTTGCGGAACGCTCGACCGATTTCTTTGAGGCACTCAGGAAGTTTCACAAAGCTCGTCGCCGTGAATAGTATTCATTCAATAAAACGGCTCCGACAATAATACCGCCTCCCACGATTAAGCGGGTCAAGGCGCTTCCCAGTACCTCTTCAAAGAATAGGAGGCTCACAAATACAGCCAAGGGTATCTTAAGGTTATTCAAAACCGCCAGTGAACCAGCATTCGTTCTAGTGGCACCGAAATTCCATAGAAAAAATCCCAACCCCGATGCAAGGATACCCAAAAATATAATCACGATTACTTGTGTACCGGATACGGCAATACGATCCATATCAGTACCCACAACAACCAGCACAAGTGCTACGAGGAATCCACCCAAGTATAAAATCCCAAAATGCTCATTCATTACCAGATTGGGATTTTGCTGCATCAATCGCCGGTGATAAACCTGACCAAAAGCAAAACACAGATTTGATAACTGAAGTAAAGCTATACCGGTTAACGCGCCCTCCAGATCGGGTACTTGATAATAGATAACGATGGCTCCAACTACTGATAAGATTGCAAAGATCAAATAATGGCTTTGAAAGCGCCGCTCATAACAGTCATCCAGGGCAGCAACCAGCAAGGGAGTTGTGACAGTAAACAGCGCAATTTTATGGGCCTCGAGAAACTGGTAGGTATAAATGTATGCGCCATACATCAATCCGTACTGAATGCCCCCAATTATTAAGAACCTGAAAATCAGCGATCGGTTGAGCGTTTGTAAACGAACGAAGGGAAGAAACACGAGCAAGGCCACTCCTAGCCGTGCCGCACCTACAAAAAAGGGATCTAATCCTGTCAGGTACGTTTTAATCAGCCCAAACGAAAACGCCCAAATAATGGAGACGAGAATGAGATACCTCACAGGGAAATGGCCGGAACTTCAGTCCTGAATGCCCGTTAATCGAAAGAAACGCGGCAACCCATCCGGATCCAAACTGAGTTCTACCTGTAACTTTTCGTCCATCTCTTCGCTGCTTACATTTACCAACCATGGATAATTCTCAGGTGAATCCAGGTCCATATTTTCCCAATCCTCCAGGGTATCGGAATACTCAAAGCCAATGCCCAAAGCTTCCACAATCCACTCTGCCTGGAGAATAAGGCCCTGTTCCGTGAAGGCAGTGTATGGAAATTTCACATCATTTAATCCTGCATCCTGAGGATCGGTACAAAAGGCCCACTCCAAAACATTTTCCAATCCATCTTCATCGGGATCACTAAAGGGGTTAGGTTCGGCGAGGTTTTGCGATTCGACCCATCCACGATAAGGGTCAACTTTGCCATGGGCCGCCAAACTCCCTCTGAATTTAGGCCAACGAGAAAAACCCAAAGGGCTGTCTCCATAAACCGCATACACAATTCCATCCGTTGAACCAAAATAGACGGTACCATCAGTCCCGATTGCCGGAGAAGAGTCCACGAATCCACCAGTCGCAAATTCCCAGAGTTTGTTTCCAGAACTATCCACCGCATATAATTTCTTGTCACCCGATCCAAAGTAAATGGTCCCATTCTCCGCGATGGCGGGGGTCGAATAAACCACATCGCCAGGCCCGGTGAATGGCCAGCCTGATTTGACCGCACCCGTCTGACCATCGAAAGCAAACAGGCGATCATCACCGGTTCCGATATACACGGTCCCATCGGGTCCAATTACCGGCGAGGACTCGATCCCTTCGAAACCGGTATTAAAGGCCCACTTCGGATCCTCGACTCCCGGTGTAATTGCGATCACAAAACCATCGTCATCTCCATAATAAACTGTTCCATCCTTGCCGATGGCAGGAGAGGTGGGAATTCCAAAACCGAGATCGATTGTCCACAATTCCGTTTTATCAGGCGCAATCTGAGTCAGGTTTCCGAAGAGGTCCGCCGCCCAGATGTTCCCTGCCGTATCCAGGGTAGGTGAACAATCCACCCAGTCATCGAACAAAAACGGAGAGGGATCGTCCGTGTTGAATCGGGCGGTCCAAGTGGGTGTTCCGTCGGGATTGACAGCATATAGGGCACTTTCCCCGTTTCCAAAGTAAATTACCCCATCCTCACCAATGGCCGCAGAACTTACGATGACTCCAAAGGTTTCAAATTTCCAGATTTCAGACCCCGTTTCCATATCCAGGGCGTAAATATATCCATCCCAGGATCCCACGTAAAGCACTCCATCGGGACCCAAAGCGGGTGTAGCATCCACCCAGTCACTTATTTCGGTTTTCCACTTCAGGGATCCGTCCGGATTTAGAGCGATTACGGCGCTATCATTGATACCGTTGTCGGAGTCATCGTTCACCCCGATATAAAGCACACCATCGATATCGATGGCGGGCGATGAATAAATTTCTCCGGTCGTAGGATAACTCCACTTAAGAGTACCAGGATCCTGCCCCAAAAGTTTCAGGGTCAGAATGCAAAGAAGTAGTGTAGGGTATACGGCTCGCAAGTCTATAAACGGTTAAGCTAACAAAGAAATACTGAGCCTGAAAACAGTTCCTCCAGATCCTGTTTTGGCAAGTTCCAAATCTCCTTTCAAATGTCTAGCAAGTTCTTGACAAAGTGAGAGTCCCACCCCGCTGCCATCCCGCTTACTGCTGGAAACGGGCTGAAACAGATGCTCGACCACATGCTTCGGTAATCCGCCGCCCTGGTCGATGACCTCAAAGAACAGTTCACCTTTCTTTTCAGAACTTATGCACAACTTAACAATCATTCCTTCAGAAGAGGCATCGATGGCATTCCGTAGCAGGTTCACCAGAATTAAAATAACCAGGTTGGCCCGGTTATTGGGAATCTGCACGTCGGATATTGCACCATTCTTTACCATTTCTAATGTAACGACTTTGGCCTCCGCATAATGGCAAACGCGCTCATCTACCAACGAACAGATTTCTGACCCGGTAATCTCATAGGAAAACTCACTGCCCCGATCCTGCAGAACCTCCATAACCTCATTAATCAGGTTTTGCATGCGTTCAGTGGTTTCAGCAGCATCCTGCCAAACCATATCGCCGGATTCATTTCCCTCACCACTTGACTGTGTGGTTACGAATTGGCGAATACCCTGCAAAGGGCTTTTTAAGCCATGAATCAGGTGAGAGGTAATAGCTCCGATGGCGGCTGTACGCGCCTCCATACTGAGTT
>JAPUIL010000728.1 GCA_027297085.1 Verrucomicrobiota bacterium
CCTCTATGCCGGCAGGCGCTTTCCAGATGCCTCGACTCACGTCCGTTCGTACGTAAATTCCGGCCAGAGTTCCGCCGGGAGCAAGAGTTATGATTTGATTATTCTGAAGGGGGTCGGATTGCCGGACTCTGGGAAAGTAAACGGCGGCATTACTACTAGTGGTACCCAAACTTCTGATACCAGACTCGGCAGTTGCAGCATTCGTCCAGCTACTGGGTGGATCAATAATGTAGAAGGCTCTCCGTCTCTCACAATAAAGGGCCGCTTCGTTTATGACTGAGGTATCCACATCGTCATTGGAGTTGTAGGGTGGAATGACAAGCAGGTTGAACAGGTTTATCCTGGCTAGGGCGTAGAGGCCTTCTTTATTTGCCCGTAGTCCCGGACCCGTGAACCCGGCTGCGGTGAGTGGTGACCCATCATTGCCCGAATCGATATTTGCGTTTACCAAGCCGGCATTCGGCCTGGCGTTTGGAACAACAAAATTACCATTGGTAGCTTTGGCTGCAACAACCAGCTGGGAGCGTTGTTCAAGAAAGCTTCCGATAAAACGAGGATCAGAGTCATCTACCGAGACGTTTATATGTTTTTCCTGGGAACCGGAGGAGGGATCTTCTATGAGCAGGTTAAACTTCGAAGTATCGGCTGGATCGCTGGTGTCGTGCCCCACCGTTACCCGTAGTTTTCGTCCCCAGCTACCGATGTTGCGTGCAAGCAACTCCAGGTTGTCATTGGGGCTGGCTGCTCCTGTTGGCAAAGAAATGCTTACCGTTGAACCTCCATTGGTGAGCCTGACAATTATAGCTTCGCGGCCGCCATTCTGAAAGAAACTTCTTACCGCGTAACCGAGCTGGCTTTCTTCCCATAGTCCGCCAAATACCCGTTCGAAGTCTGCGTAGTTTTTAATGGTGGCAGGTTCATTGACAGGTCCACTGACTGTCCGCCCCACAAAAGCGGTTACCGAAGTAGCTACGCCTTCGATGGTTCGTGCTCCGCGTGATACTTCCTCAATATATGCACCCGGATAGGAGATCGATGTGGCTTTGAGTTTTGACGCCCTGAATTTATTGGATATGCGAGGAATCCTTCTCAAGGTATGTGCTTTGGTTGAATCAGTGATTGGTGGACAATTATCCTTTGATCTGGAGCAATGGAAGTTTTTATTCAAATGCGCTTTTCACAGGCCTTCCAATCCATGAGTAAGGCTGCGTCAGTCCTAGAATAAACGCTACGGTTGCAGCATTATCATAGATCATCACCTGGGTTGTGATACGATAATTCTTTTTAACACCGCTTCCAAATAGCAGGAATGGAATCTCAATTTCGTCCAAGGACTCACCGCCATGACCTGTTCCCACGCCTCCGTGATCGGCCGATACAATAAATACCGTCTCATCAAAAACATCTGCGTCCTTTGTGGCTTCCAGGATTTCTCCAATAAGGCGATCCGCTTTCGTAACCGCTTCATAGTAGTGCGGAGATCCATGTCCATCTTGATGACCTGCATGGTCCACATGGTCCAGATGGACAAAGAGAAGGTCCGGCTGCTCTTCTTTAATATAGGCAACTGCCAGTTGAATGGTTTCATCTTCATCCAGTTCCTCTTTCCCGGTCGCCTGATAACCATCATAGTCCAGGGCGCTTCGTTCAATCAATCGTCCGAAACCTTTCCAATCGTAAATGGCCCCGATCTTCAGATCAGGTCTTTGCTCTCTGGCCAGACCGAATATGGTCGGATAAATTTCTTCAATACCGGTGGTGGCAGGTGGAAGAACGAACTTGTCCCTTTGCCACTTGTTTGAAGTGACGCCGTGCTGTTCCGTCGCTGAACCGGATACCATAGACTTCCAATTGGGAGAACTGGAAGTCGGCAGTACGCCCCGGGCGTTCATGGTATAAGCTCCGCCTGCCATCATTGAATCTAAAACCGGCGTAGGGGCATTTCTGATACCGCTAGGACTCATTCCATCTACTCCAATTACAATGACCTTCTTGTTGTTTGTATGAGAATTTGCCCCAAGCTCATGGCTGTCTCCTATAGCAAGCATTACACCAGTGAGCCCCATTAAAATATTTCTATACTTCATCTTGTATTCGTATGATAGCTACCGTGCGCGTTACCATGTATTGTTCAAAAAGAGACTCTCTTCAAAACTTTCCCCGGGAAGGAGCCTGTCGAGTTGTCATCTTGCATTACGGCGACACCGTTAACGATAACAAAATGAATTCCAATCGGGTAGCTGTGCGGCTCGGACCAGGTAGCGGTGTCGGTGACCGTTTTCGGAACGAATACAACACTATCAGCCCAAGTCCCTACCTTTAGTACATCGCGATCGTTAACACCAAGTGCGCCCAACAGCCTTAAGATTGGTTCCATCATTTCTGGCAGTCTACACAAACTTGACGTGCCCTGGTGTTGAACTCGGCGGCCTGCCATTATTACCGGCCAGATTCTGTGGAGGCATCGAGGACCGCCAGCAGGGACATCATCATCTCCACGGATGTGGATTCAAACCTCGCCTGATCCGAGCAGATTTCCAGGATTCGACCCGCGTTTACTTCGGCAATTCCTCCCTTCAGATAACGTTCAAACTTTTCTTTCAAGAGCGGAATTCCTTCCGCCCGCCGTCGGCGATGCCCCAACGGGTAATCCACTACGACTCTTCCCGTGTGCGTTCCGTCGTTGAAAAATACTTGCACGGCGTTGCCGATGGCACGCTTGTCCGGCTCCAGGTATTCGCGGGTGAATCGATCGTTTTCCGCGCATTGCATCTTCTTTCTTAACGCATCGATTCGCGGGTCGGCGGCGACATCGTCTTCGTAATCCTCAGCAGTCAATCGGCCGAAGATCAATGGGACGGCGACCATGTATTGAAGGCAATGGTCCCGATCCGCCGGATTATCGAGTGGTCCGGTCTTGTTGATGATGCGGTTCGCCGACTCCTGGGTTTCAATCACGATTCTCTCGATCTCATCGATGCGATCCTTCACTTCATAATGCAGAGCCAAGGCTGCTTCCACCGCTGTCTGGGCATGGAATTCGGCTGGGAACGAAATCTTGAACAGGATGTTTTCCATCACGTAGGTTCCATATCCTTGGCTGAACGATAGTTCTTTGCCCCCAAACGAAACATCCTGAAATCCCCAGCCCTTCGCCGTGATGGCGGTGAGATAGCCCATCTCTCCACGCTGGGCCATCATCGCCAGAAACAGACCTCGCGCCGTGGCGTCTCCGGCCGCCCAGGATTTTCGCGAACCCGTGTTGGGAGCATGGCGGTAGGTTCGTAGCGAAGAACCATCCAGCCAGGCATGGGATATCGCGTTGAGTGTTTGTTCGCGGTCGCATCCCAACATCTGCGCGGACACGGCCGTAGACGCGATGCGAACCAGCATGACGTGATCGAGGCCGACACGATTGAATGCGTTCTCCAACGCAATGACGCCCTGAATTTCATGCGCCTTGATCATGGCGACCATCACATCTTTCATCGAAAGGGATCCGGCGCCGGTTCGAGATTGATAGTCGGCCAACGCCAGGATGGCGCCAAGATTGTCGGAAGGATGCCCCCATTCCGCGGCGAGCCAGGTGTCATTGTAATCCAGCCAACGGATCATGGCGCCGATATTCCAGGCGGCCCGAACAGGATCGAGTTCATAAGTTGTCCCGGGAACCCGCGCCCCGTCCGGTAATTCCGCGCCCGGCACGATGGGACCGAGCAACTTGGTGCAGGCAGGGTAATTCAGTGCGTAGAGTCCGCAGCCAATGGTGTCCATCCAGCAATATAAAGCCGTTTCCATGGCTTTGCCGGACTGCGTGACGTCGTAGCACAAAACATAGTCAGCAATATTCCGTATCACCCGGTCGAATTCCGGCCGCGTGGCGCCGTTGAGGCCGGTTTGACTCATCGCTCCTCCACGGGAACCCAGGCTCGGTTTTCCGGGCCGATGTATCGGGCACCGGGCCGAATGATCTTGCCGTCCTCACGTTGTTCGATCACATGCGCGCCCCAGCCGGCGATCCGGGCCATGACAAACAGCGGCGTGAACATCGTGGTAGGGATGTTCATTTTGTGATAGGATACCGCTGAAAACCAATCCAGGTTTGGAAACATTTTCTTCACCTCCCACATGACCGATTCCAGGCGCTCGGCAACGTCGAACAAATGGGTGTCTCCCGACTCCTCGGACAAACGTTTGGCCACGGACTTAATCACCGTGTTCCGCGGATCGCCCCTTGTATAAACCGGGTGGCCGAAACCAATGATGATTTCCTTGCGGCCCACCCGCTCACGGATGTCGGCCTCGGCAGCATCCGGATCGCGGTACCGGCTCTGGATGTTAAATGCGACTTCGTTGGCGCCGCCGTGTTTTGGGCCCCGCAGAGCCCCGATGCCTCCGGTGATGCTCGAGTAAAAATCCGATTCTGTGCCGGCGACCACTCGCGCCGTGAAGGTCGACGCATTGAACTCATGCTCGGCGTAGAGGATTAGAGACGTGTGCATCGCGCGAATCCAAAGTTCCCCGGGCTTTTCTCCATGCAACAGTTGCAGGAAATGTTCGCCGATCGAATCGGAATCCGTCTCCACGT
>JAPUIL010000729.1 GCA_027297085.1 Verrucomicrobiota bacterium
CGAATTCGTTCGGTGGCATTGGCGGTGGAATGAATTCCACCGTTGGAGGGTGTCATGAAGCTCCGATCCTTCGGCGGAGTTTATCCTGAGCTTCGAAGGGCTCAGGATTGAAACGATCGGTATCTGGGCAAATCCCACAACTTTTTTCTTAACTTGATCCGTATGTGGGTAATAATTCTCGTAACTACCGTGAACCTTTCAGCGTTGATTGTCCTTACGGACAAGGAGGAGAAAGGATAGTCCATGCGAATACGCGGATGCACGATCGAGTATGACCTCGACGAAGCCGCAAAAATATTAGCACTCACCCCACACGAACTCAGACGTGGGGTAGAAGGAGGACGTTTGAAGTACTATTACCGACTCAGATCGAAGGGGTATCGGTTTCATGAAGCGAGTATCCTTACAAATCGGGAGCTGTTGGGCCCGCGCAGTGAGCTCACTCCAATCTACGCCGGCGAAGGCGTGCTCAATGAAATTCGGGGAATTGTATGACATCACGACCAAACGAAAACTTCGTGTCGGTTATACCGAACTAAGCGTTCAAACTTCCATTTCTATTGTCCTTCGTCTGCACATGAGATCTGCCCTGCCAGTCCCAACTGCCCGACAAGGTCGTCAATGAATTGACGGGCTACGCGCCCGGATCGGCCGCTCGATGAGGCTTCCCATACGAATGCCTTTCGATGGAGCTCCTCCGTTGCGATGGACACGCCAAACTTTTGCGCGTAGTGGGAAACCATCCGCAGATAGGTCGCTTGAGAAATTCGATAAAAGGCGAGTCGCAACCCAAACCGATCACTGAGTGACACCTTCTCTTCGGTAGTTTCACGTGGGTACAATTCATCTTCCTCGCTCACGGGGTACTGGTTTTCGCGGACTTGACGCGGCATCAAGTGACGGCGATTTGATGTCGCGCAGATGATGGCGTTCTCAGGTCGAGCGGCGATACCGCCCTCTAGCATCGCTTTGATCTCTCTGTATTCGGCTTCCTGTTCGCTGAAAGAGAGATCATCGCAAAAGAGGATATACTTTTCATCACGTTCCCACAACAGATCGGCGATTTCTTGCAGATGGAGGAGCCCCTCTTTGTTGACCTCAATGAGGCGCAGCCCCTCTGCTGCATAACGGTGCAGTATCCCTTTGACCAGCGAGGATTTGCCGGTGCCGCGATCGCCCCACAACAAGACATGGTTCGCGGGAAGGCCGCGCAGAAACTGTTGTGTGTTCCGATCCACCGCTTCAATCTGCCGATCAATGCCGATGAGATCTGCGAGGTCCACAAGGTCCGGGTGTTTGACAGGTACTAAACGTCCGGATGCATGTCGATTCTGCCACCGAAACGCGACATGCCCATCGAGTTCCTCGGAAGCGGCTTCGGTCGTGGATGCGGCTTGCATCAACAAGGCTTCCGCTTTGTCAAGTAGTTGTTCTAAACGAGGAATAATCGCTTTCCAATCCTGTGTCATATCTTCGATAATTCGAATCTCCTTTTCGGAAATCTCAGTTGATGTTGAGCAAAATTCATAATAACGGCAATAGTCGGGAAGATGGTTTACACTGGCTCCTTTCGTGGTCTGCCAACCCCCTCTCAGCCGAGGGTTGGCAGACCATCACATGTTACGCGAGCGTAAACTATCCTGTTGACCAAACCAAAATGGGAGTTTTCCGTTATGAGCCACCTTCAATCGATCGCGGTTCTGCTGTGAAATGTCCTATCAAACCTACCTTATCAGCGCACCTAGCGTTCCCGCACATACACCCATCCGAAGAAAGCGCTGACGCCCACAAGTACCAGGGCGATCGAGACCTTCACCCACCACAATTGTACAGTGTAAAGAATCGAGAACAACAGCAAGACCGCGACCACCAGTAACAGTACAGCCGTATACAATCTTTCATACTGCTTTGTTCTTTTAGAATCGTCTGAATTTTCCATTTGGGTTCGGTTACCAGAGAAGACTAAAAAGCAGATAGCAGAAAATGGCGAGGTAGACACAAGCCCAAATCCCCGGACGTTGAAACCAACGCGGGGGGCCTTCAAAGGGATATTCGGGTCTGATAGGAGCGTCCTGCAATGTCTTCTGCAACCAGGTGCCTTCCAGCACTTTTAAGCGACTGGCCATCAGTTTGCGAAGTGGCTCTTGGGATCCGTGCCGCGCGTAGACCAGCCCTTTGATTTCCTCGTCCTTCACAGGACCGCGCCACGCATCGATCGCCTTTGAAGTGATCACCATGCTTACCGCCGGCAGGACAAGATTCCATAGGTAGGCCCACCAGGTGTTCGTGTACCAGACCGGCAGCGCCCACCCCTTCAACTCCGCCACAATCGCGGACATGCCGTAAAAGAGTCCTATCAAGAGGCCGATAATTCCTGTTTCACGATGGACTCGGGTGAAGACCCCCATGAGGATGACCGTCATCAGCGGCACCGCAATCGCCCCGGCCAGGCGTAGATAAAACAGGACCATGCCGCCTTGAAGAAATGGCACATAAGCAAATCCCAGCACAATGGTAAAAGGTACGGTTATCCGGCCCACCTTTGTGTAGTGTGCATCGGCAGCATTTTTCACGATGAAGCGGGCGTAAATGTCCCGGACAAAAAGGCTGGAAATACCGATGCCAATCGAGTCGAAGGTGGAGTAGCCGCCGGCCACTAGCCCCGCTAGCACGAGACCTATCAGTCCCGGCGGTAAATACTTTTTGACCATCAGCGGGTAAGCCATGTCACTCATCTCTAGCGCTGGAAAGTCCGCACGGGCTAAAGGACCCAAGCTCACGTTAAACCAAAGACAGACCGCCGTTGCGAGGCTGGCGACCAGGGCCGCCATCTTGAAATCCCACTCGGAACGGGCGCCCAAAAAGCGAATGGCTTCGTACTGGTTGATCAGCACATACGTCGTCAAGACCACGACAAACCCAAAGACGACCACAAAGGGAGGCACGCCAGGCGGTGAATACCCACCCACGTGCATCAGCGTTCCGGGTAGCTGGTCGTCGATGTCAGCGAGTTTCTGATTCAGTCCCTTCCAGCCCCCGGCGTTTACCCATACCACGCCCCAGAG
>JAPUIL010000073.1 GCA_027297085.1 Verrucomicrobiota bacterium
ATTTGACAAGGCAAAGGAAGCAATACTGAGAAAAGCTCCAACGATGAGTGTTGTACGTTTATTTTTCATCTTTTTTGGTGTTGGTTTGTTGAAGGAAAGCGAGAATGTCGCGAGCGTCCTGTCCTGTGAGCCCAGCACGTATTCGCATGTGCGATACGGCAACTTTCCACTGCTTATCTGTAAGTTCGTTGGGATCGCGCATATTGTGACAACGCACACATGTGTTTGCCCAAAGTGCGGCCCCCTTGATAAAGTTTCCTTTTTTCACCTCCGGGGCTTTCTCGTTTGCCAATGCGCCTGAGGTAAATGCAGTGATTCCAATCACAAGGGCGGCCAGGAGTGCACATCTAACGGTTTTTAATGTGTCTATATGTTTCATTTTAATCATCTGGTTATTATTTATAAATTTAATTTAAAAGAGTCATTTCTTAGAATCCGTAGGCGTACTGGAAAAGCGCACGGTCACCACTGCTACCATTATTGAACTCGTAAGCGGCTTTTAGAACGCTGTTGCTTTTAAGGACGTAATTGAGTCCCAAGCTCAACTGCTTGCTCTTTTCGCCACCCGCAGGAGAAAAATTGCCGTAGCGTGCAACCGTCTCGATCTTTTGATCCGGAAAGAAATAGGAGGCTTGGGCGTACCAGGCTTCCCATCGTTTCTTATCGTGATCGTATTCGTCTTCCCGGCCTTGTCCCAACTTGGTGGAAGCGAATTCACCTCTTAGAATAAGATTCTTAATCTTAGTTGGGGCGAAGTAAAAGTCGAAGCTGAAAACTTTGTAGGACCGGTCTCGAATGAGGGAACCTGAATGGTCATCCTCTTCCTCTCCATGGTCGTCGCCTTCATCAGTGTGAGTATCTCCTTCATCGGCATGTTGGTCACCTTCCTCGACATGAGTGTCACCCTCATCGCCGTGGCCATCGTCGACATGGGCATCTGCCGGTCTAATACTTGCAAAGGCAGCATCGGCGGTTTCGAAAGAGATACCAAATTCAAGGTTGGGAATGGGCAGAAATCCTAAGCGCCCCCCAATTGCCTTATCGGAATTTGCGTCATCAAATTTTGCGGGCAGGTCCAAGCCTTCAATGATGAGATCTCCGTCTTCGAGCTCCTCGACAATCAATTCAGGCCCATTACCGACCATGATTGCATAGTTCATGCGGCTAGTATCTCCGGTCTCAAACCCACCCCGGGCTTGTATGCCAAAATCGTTATTGGGTGTTGCGCTGCTCCCATGGTGCCCACCGGCAAAGCCGAGTGGCATGGTAGGGAGTTTATTAATCCAGGATGGGTGCAGGTTTTGAACAAACTGCCCTACTGGACTCAGGTATTTGCCAACTCCAATCGTAAGGTTGTCGTTCAGAAAGAAATTCATGCTGGCATATTCGAGGGCGGAACTCTTTTCAGTCGCTCCCGCGTCTTCAAAGTCGAACTCACCCTCAGCCTCAAACAGGAACCAGTCTTGGTACTGGTAATGTATAATAGGCGCAAACTTCGCAGAGAGGAAGTCTTCGCCTCCCCCTTGAACTAAGCCATAGCCAATATCGGCATACCCCGCAAAATGGAAAACCGAGTCTTCCTCGAAGCTAGTTTGTGCCTGGGCAATGGATGCCCAAAAGCAGGAGAAAAGAGCCAACGAAATGTAGATTTTTGCTATCGTTTTCATGGTATCTACCTTTATCTAATAGTATAAGTAGTTTTCTATTAGCATTGCTGATGCCATGCGCTGAATTTGAATTGTTAGAAGTTTACAAATCCATAGTCTACAAGGGATTATAAATTAATATTTTTCTTGCAGCTTTTTCTGCCTGTCTGCTTGTCTTGCAGAAATGCAAGGGATTTCCCGATTACCATTGCATTTTCGCAATAGGCACCACTCCCGAAAGCATGCATTTTGAAAACGCCAAGAAATGTTGGACCTTGCCGAACGTTCATGGCTTTTTGCGAACACCGTACGTTTTTTCAGGAAGTTATTCTCCGAGGCGGTGGTTGGTAGAAACTTCAATTACCAAGGCGGAGGGGGGCCTCGATTCGGACCGATCAATGCATAGCTTGGCAGCCATTTAAAGAGAGCTATCTAGATATCTTTTCCACTCGGTCTGAACGTTAACTGCCAACCTCCTTCATCCAGGAGTTTGGATTCATGCTTAAAGCCGCGGCTTCTCAGTAGTGCGAAGAGTGGTATTGGTTTGAATGGTGCGATGAGCATTAGTTTCTGTCCTGGCTTGAGTCGATCGACGGCTGCCAAAATAGTGCTCAGAGGAGCTTTCCCTGCTTCGCAGAGAGGGCGGACATCCACTTTAAGTGGCTCAGATTCTTGCATTTCCAGATATTAACTTGCCGATTGGTAAATTTCCTTGATCCACATCAAATAGATTGGCCAGAATTCACGTATGTGCAGTTCTCCCACCGAAACTCATTCCATGCGCCTCACCGCCATAGTAGCCACGCTTCGTCAAACCCACATGTTTGCCGACTTGCCTTCTGAAGATATTCAATTGGTCGCCGAATGCTGCGTTACCCGAACACTGAGCAAGGGTGAGACTTTATTCCGGGAAGGACAGAATGCCGAAGGTTTCTATATAGTCCAATCAGGTGCGATCAATGTATTCAGGATTACACCGGATGGACGGGAGCAGATCATTTGTGTATTCAAGCACCCGGATTCATTTGCTGAGGTAACTCTTGCGACAACAGAATCCTATCCAGCGGATGCGGTAGCTTTGGAACCTTCCCAGGTAATAATGGTGCAGAAGAGCGGGTTCCGGGATTTAATCCTTCGTAAGCCGAAACTTTCCCTGCACATGATTGCATCCATGAGTTTGCATTTGAAACATCTGGTGCAGACGATTCAGGATATCAAAGGCCGGCAGATTGAATACCGGCTAGCCCATTGGCTGCTTCAGCAGGCTCCCGATTCGGTCGCCCGACCGCCTCTTGCCTTTAACTTGCCCGTTTCCAAAAAAGTACTCGCCGGACAGCTTGGAGTGACCAGTGAAACCCTTTCCCGAACCTTTGCCCGCTTTCGCCAGGAAGAGCTGATCAAGGTAGATGGATCTCTAGTCGAAATTCTGCAACTGGAGGGTCTGCAGGCTTACGTCGACGACTAACACCTTATTAAACCATAAAATGTGTGAAAAATATCTAGCCTTGATCTGAATCAAGGAGGGATCGAGAGATTCGATTATATTGCGAGGCTACAATATCAACACACCTATTCGTCTTATGAAAAAGAATCTAACTATTATCGCCTTGGCAACAGCAAGTGTTTTGATGCTCGCGGGCTGCGGCTCGGACAGGAAATTGAATTCGGTTAGCTCTGCCAAAGTGGAGGCAGTGACCGAGACTATGCAGGGTGAGGAGATCGCGGTCCTAACGGACGCTCCGAATGTGCCGCCTCCCATCACACGCAATCACCCTACCAAGGTCATTGTAAATCTGGAAGTGCGCGAGTTGGTTAAACGCCTGGCTGATGGCGTCGACTACACTTTCTGGACCTTTGGCGGCAGCGTTCCTGGAAAATTCATCCGTATCCGGGAAGGCGACTACGTAGAGTTTCACTTGGCCAATCATCCGGATAGCAAGATGCCGCACAACATCGACCTGCACGCGGTAACGGGTCCCGGCGGCGGCGCGGCGTCTTCGTTCACGGCACCTGGGCACGAGTCTGTGTTCTCCTTCACTGCCCTCAATCCAGGGATCTTTGTTTATCATTGTGCCACGGCACCGGTCGGGATGCACATCGCCAACGGAATGTACGGTCTCATCCTGGTGGAACCCAGGGAAGGCCTGCCATCCGTGGATCGCGAACTCTATGTTATGCAGAGCGAGTTCTACACCAAAGGCGCTTATGGGGAAGGAGGCCTGCAACCCTTTGACATGGACAAAGCACTTCGTGAAGAGGCCGACTACGTGGTATTCAACGGCTCCGTTGGCGCCATGACTGGCGATAATGCAGCTTCTGCGAAGGTGGGAGAGACGGTTCGCCTGTTTGTCGGCAACGGCGGACCAAACCTGGTTTCCTCATTCCACGTCATTGGCGAGATCTTCGACAAAGTTTACGTCGAGGGCGGAAGCTTTGTGAACGAAAACGTACAAACCACCATGGTGCCTGCAGGAGGAGCCGCCATGGTTCAGTTTAAACTGGATGTTCCCGGCACCTACATTCTGGTCGACCACTCAATCTTTCGCGCGTTTAACAAAGGAGCGATCGGCATGATCAAAGTGGATGGTCCCGAGGCCGAACTGCTTTATTCCGGTAAGACGGACGACCGCATCTATCAACCCGAAGGGAGCGCTGTTCAAACCATCCCGGGGGCATCGAAACTACAGGCCTTGGCTCAGAACAAAGATGAGCGCATCAAGCTCGGCCAGGTCGTCTACAATCAGGTGTGCATTGCCTGTCACCAGGCCGAAGGACAGGGGATCCCCCACGCCTTCCCGCCCTTGGCTAAATCGGACTATTTGAATGCAGATGTAAATCGGGCAATCAGCACGGTTCTGCATGGACTCACAGGCAAAGTAACAGTCAACGGCGCGACCTTCGAGAGCATCATGCCACTGTTGGGGTTGCCGGACGAGTCCGTCGCCAACGTTCTTACCTATGTCTACAACCAATGGGACAACAATGGCACCGAGGTGACTCCGGATATGGTCAAAGGCGTCCGCGAAGCCGGATCGCCGCCGGCACAAGGAAGCTTACACTAACCCGTTAACGATCATGCTAAACAAAGGACAACCCAATCATGCCCACGTTTAGGACATTACAGATTCGATTCTCGGTCTTGCAAAATTGCGCGACGATTTCCCTTATACTGCTCGTCCTGCCATTCTGGCTGGCGCTCGCTCACGCCGAGACTCCGTCTGGAATGGTCAGGATTCCCGCCGGAGATTACATACCACTTTACATCAAGGACGCGGAAAAACGTAGCGTGAAAGCTTTTCTCATCGATATCAGGCCAGTAACCAATGCCGAGTTCCTCGCCTTCGTACGTGAACATCCAAAATGGCGCCGATCACAGGTGAAACGTCTTTTTGCCGACAGCGCGTATCTGCAGCACTGGGCTGGTGATCTCGATCTCGGGCCTCAAGCCGGCAAAATCGCAGACAGTCCGGTGACCAACGTATCCTGGTTCGCCACGCGCGCCTACTTGAAGTCGAAGGGCAAGCGATTGCCAACCGAAGACGAATGGGAATATGTCGCTTGCGCCGACGAGGCTCGC
>JAPUIL010000730.1 GCA_027297085.1 Verrucomicrobiota bacterium
CAAATAGCCTCAGGGTAACACACTCCGCTATTTGCGACAGAACCCGAAGTTCACCCCCCTCCAAAGGGGTATAGACTTGCATTATCGCGAAATGTAACGATTAAATTTTCGCGTAGAAGGTGTGCAATGATTAGCATAGTTATCTGTACTTCCAATCGAGCAGAAAAACTGTATCGGTGTATCCACGAATTGGAAGGAAATACAAAGGATTTCGACCAAACTCCTGAGCTTCTTGTTGTTGATAACCATTCCTCCGATGACACTAGACTAGTTGTTAAAGAATTCACCAAATCCTGTTCACTTAGGATCAAGTATATTTACGAAGACAGGAAAGGCCTTTCCTATGCGCGAAATACTGGAGTGCGAGAGGCGGCATTCCCCGTCATTGCCTTTACCGATGATGACTGCATCCCTGAGCGAAATTGGATGACTGTTATTCAGGCAGAGTTTCGGACCGACCCCTCCCTTGCAATCCTTGGGGGCCGAGTAGACCCACTGGAGCCTTCGGATTTAGGACTTGGTATGAGACAATTTTCGCAAAGAACACAGATTCGGTCTTACAACCTTCTTAGTAAGTTCATGATCGGGTGCAATTTTGCCGTTAACCGCAAAGTTTTTGAAGCTGTAGGCCCGTTCGATACCGGACTTGGGAGGGGTACACAGATCGATTCCGGGGAAGATAGGGATTTTCTGTATCGGGCTCTCAAAAAGGGATTTAAGATAGTATATTCTCCTAACATGCTTGTATACCATGGACATGGGAGGCATACCGAAAAGGAAATCCAGAACTGTAGGAAGTCCTATGCCAAGGGACGGGGGGCTTTTTATTGCAAGCAAATCATGGGTGGGGACCGGGTAATACTCCGGAAAGCTGTTTCCGAAATTTTTCATTTATCCAAAAAATCATTGTGGTATGGAACCGAGGATGTCAGGCGAACCAAGCCCTTGAAAGTCTTATGTCATTTGACATTCGGCGCGTTCTATCAGTTTAGACAAGGTATGCGCTCCCAAAGGGAATAAATCCCAGATCAGCTCAAGTTTTTTAGGGAAAAGGTTATGCAAGTAAATTTCGTTTTAAAAGAATTGAGAATTTAGGTCTCATGAACAGTCCAACGAAGATACTTTTCCTGGGGTTTTGTGCCGGAGAGAGGGAGCTAATCCTAAAATGGGCGGATGCCGGAATACTGCCTGCCATTAAGTCTCTCATGGCGAAAGGGTTAACGGGGCATACCCAAAACCTCCCTGGTTTTTTCGTGGGCACGACCTGGCCCTCAATTTACACCGGAGTTACTCCTGCCAGACACGGTATTCATTCATGGGAGCAGCTCAAGCTTGGCACTTATGAATCTTATCGTTGCCATGCCGGGCAAGACATTAAGCGGGAACCCTTTTGGAATCCCCTCAGTCGAGCTGGACGCCGCGTGGCGATCTTCGATGTGCCTCATAGTTACCCAACCGTAAACTTAAATGGCCTCCAGGTGGTTGAGTGGGGAGCTCATGATCGGGATCTTGGATTTATGACTTGGCCTCCGACTCTACAACAGGAGATCGAAACGCAATTTGGTCAAAATCCATTGAAAGGAAAATGTAATGATTGGCCCCAGACCGGAGGACATGTGGCATTCCGTGCTCTGCGTGACACGTTACTCAAGGCCATAGCTAAAAAGGCGGAGCTTACGGTTCATTATCTTCAGCAAGGGGGATGGGATCTTTTCGCCCAAGTCTTTACAGAGAGTCATTGTATTGGTCACCAATGTTGGCATCTCCACGACCCTTCCCATCCCCTCCATGATCCGGAAGTGGTTCGCCGGATTGGGGATCCAATCGAGATAATATATAAGGCAATAGATAAAGCCATTGGACGAGTTCTGCAAGAAGTCAGCCAGAATACGATCGTGATCTTTCTAGCTGGGCATGGCATGGGGCCAAAATATCAGGCTCAATTTCTCCTTGATCAGATTCTCCTTAGACTAAAAGTTGCAGTTCCGCCTCGGTTTCCTCAAGAGCCAGAACAAGTAAAAACATCGACGGTTTTTGGCAGAACTAAGCCTTTTTTGAAATGGAGTTGGCACCACCTGCCAAACGAAATCCAATTCAAATTGGCTTCCCTCTATAGTCAAGTAGGTAAGTGGGCACCCGGAAATCAAAGACCACCCAATCCAACAATTGACCGTGGCCTGAGCTATTGCTTTCCAGTGGAAAATAATTTTGCCCATGGCGGGATTCGGATAAATCTAATTGGGCGTGAGCCGAATGGGAAAATTTCTCCCGGGGCTGACTGTGATACCTTTTGCAATCAACTGTCCCATAATTTGAGGCAAATCATCAATCTCAATACCGGCAAACCTGTGGTCAAAAGAATTATCCGCACGGCAGAAATGTATCAAGGCCCTTATCTCGATTATCTTCCAGATTTGTTGGTGGAATGGAACAACGAAGCGCCGGTTTACGCCATTGGTTCTGCTAAAACCGGGGAGATTCGAGGAGAATATAGGTACCGACGGACAGGTGACCACAATCCTGGGGGTTTATTTATCGCTGCTGGTCCTTCTATCAAACAAGGCAGGTTGGATAGGACTGTTTCTGTGATGGATATTGCACCAACTATTACTAACCTTCTGGGAGTAGAGCTTTCAGATGTTGACGGTATTCCTATCACTGAGATTGTGGATGGCGTACAAAGTTTGGAAATGGTTATTCCATGATCCATGAGGTCAGGACATGTCTTCTTTTGTTGTGATGAGTACCCCTATATAGGATAAAAGTTTTTTTAAGGATGCAACATGCAGAAAGGAATGAAATCGTCCTCATCTCCGGTTTTTAGTAAAGTTGGATTGCTCAGCCTTTCAGCTCATTGTTGGAATGTGCCTTGGAGATCCCACCATCATCTTCTCACAGGACTATCGCGGTTTTTTCATGTTGTCTGGTGCGATCCTGCACCATCTTGGAGGAGCCTTGTATGCCACAATAAGTCCCCAAGCAACTCGGGAAAATTCCTTGAGCCAATCCCTTCAGGACTGACCATATACCATCCCGAATGGTGGCTACCATCTTTGGGACGGCCTAAATTCCTGGCCCAATGGACAAGACGGGAAAGATTACGTCGAGCCAGAAACCTTCTGCTTTCACGCGGCTGCCGAAAGATCATCCTTTTTCTTTGTCTACCGCAACATGCTTTGGCCCTTGAAGAGACGGTTTATGATTTAAGCTATTATCGAATCAGTGATGAATATACTTTCTCGGAAACTGAACAACCCATAGGCCAATTAGAGGCAGGCCTTATTTCTCGAGTGGATCAATTATGGGTTCTTTCTCCGGCTATGTTAGAAAAGAAGGGATTTTTAAATTCTGACACGATATGGGTACCCAATGGTGTGGATTATGCTGCTTATTCGGCTCCCACTGTCGAACCTGAAGATCTACATGCCATTCCCCACCCGAGAATAGGCTATGTGGGATTACTAAAGCATCAACTGGATTTTCCCTTATTAATAAGCCTTGCCCAGAGACATAAAGAATGGTCGTTCGTCCTAGTTGGGCCTCAGGGTAATTTAGGTCCCAGTGCCCCTCTTTTTCAGAAGTTTCTTGAGATGGAGAATGTGCACTGGCTTGGTGAAAAACGCCGGAATGACCTCCCCGCATATATGCAGCATGTGGACGTCTGCATGCTGCCTTACAAAGTGAACGGGTATACGAAGTTCATTTATCCCTTAAAGTTACACGCTTATTTGGCTAGTGGACGTCCCGTGGTGGGGACTCCCATTCGAACCCTCCAAGATTTTTCACAAACCATTAAATTAGCTCGCACACAAGAGGATTGGTCGAACGCGATCACCAATTCACTTTTATCGGGTGCAGTTTCTCATGAACCGGTCGAAGCACGTCGCAAAATAGCCAGTCAACATGATTGGTCGATTTTAGTAGACATAATCAGACGGGGGATTTGTGAAAAATTAGGTTCCACGGGCGTTCTTGCATAATTGGCCAGTGATGTTGGATGTCGTGACCATGGCTCATGGCAAACATCGCATAAGCCTTCCAATACCTTGTTCGTAACTGGCGTACCTACAATCAGGCTCTGATCGCCTGAGGTGGAATTACCTTCTGGATTGACGAAGCCCCGTTGGCGGCTTGGAAACACTCTCAAACCAAAAGAAGACGTGGCGCGCCTAGGATATACTCCGACACCGCTATTCAATGTACCCTTGTTGTGAAAAGCGTCTAGCAGGAGGTCAAGTCTTGACTTCCTGCCCAAAAGAACATCGCGACCAACTGACTCCAGCTCGACAGCCCTTTGCTCCGGTATTCCGCCCCCGTTTGGTTAACGAGGCGTTGGATATCACTGCGCGGGATAAGCTTGAGAATCTGGCTACACATGCTGCATGATACGTTCACGTTAGGGAAAGTTGAAAAAAGCCGCCAGCGGCGTTCTCGCCATTTTGCCGAACCTTCGGGCTCACAGACTTGCCGCTCTTCGCGGCGTTCGCGCTCACGTACTGAGAGTACGCCCCGCGCGTCAAACGGGCGAGAACGCCGCTGGCCT
>JAPUIL010000731.1 GCA_027297085.1 Verrucomicrobiota bacterium
GCAAGGAATGACCCCGAAGCCGGTCTTGCTTCGATATTTGACAAAAAACCGCTTAAGTGAGTGCCATTCTACTATTGGTCCTTTTTAACCCTTAAAGGAAAGGTCATTCCCACTTATTTTTCTAGCTCGAATGGTCAGCTATGAACCACTCATTCCGATAGCACCAAAAAATAAATCTCTGCCAGTTTCCAGATGGACTGGCACTTGACATGATGTATTATTCGCCAGACAAGAAGGAGCCGATGGCGTCCTAGTATTAATGTATTTTGAAAGACCATTTGAGATGAATATCGCTTTTACAGGTTGCAGGCAAAATCCTCAACGCGTGTTAGGCAACGGAGGTGGATTAGGTCGCATTCTTAGTGTAAAGTGGTATAAAATTTCTTAAGGCCTTACAAATATTTGAAGTTTTTAGCTTGCTTTGGCGGATTATTGGAGTTTCCTACGCACCTCTTATGGCTATGGATACCGCATCAGAAAACAATCGCTCATGGAATCCGATGGACCTGGATTTCACCGACGCTGAAATTTTATCTCGTTACGTCACTGAAACCGGAAAAATCCTCCCTAAGCGGATCACGAAGCTTTCTACCCGGCAGCAACACCATATCACGAAGGTTATCAAGCGTTCCCGCAACATGCTTCTCATGTTGTAGGGTTGCCCTCCCGCCTCGAGGGTCAGAAAAATGGCCCAAATCCTTCAGCCTACCCCAAAAAATCTCGACCTGCTAGCAGGCCATTTGTCACGAGGTGACCTGGTCGCAATTCCAACCGAAACTGTGTATGGACTGGCGGGAAATGCACTCGACCCCGAAGCAGTTGCCAAGATTTACGCAGCCAAGGGACGACCCTCGCGAAATCCCCTTATCGTCCACATCCGTAATCAGGATCAGTTGGACGAGATTGCCGATGCTTCCGAGACCGCTAGACACCTAATTTCTTGGCTTTGGCCGGGACCTCTGACTGTCATATTGCCGAAAAAACTGGTGGTGCCGGATTCTGTAACAGCGGGATTAAACACGGTGGCCGTGCGCATGCCTTCTCATCGCGTGTTTAAAGACTTAGCCAGCCGATGCACCTTCCCATTGGCGGCACCCAGTGCAAATCCCTTTGGCTACGTAAGCCCGACTCGAGCAGAACATGTGCAAGCCCACCTAGGTGAATCTATTGACTGGATCCTCGATGGCGGACCTTGTGAAGCGGGAATCGAATCTACCATCGTTTCACTGGCTGATCCGAATCAACCTATCCTTCTGAGACATGGGAGCATTTCAATCGCACAGCTGGAATCTATTTTGGGCAGGTCCGTTCAAGAGGCGATCCGGGAGCCTGAAGATAGGGACGAGGGGTTGCGCTCTCCAGGCTTGATGAAACGGCATTATAGCCCTCACACGCCGGTTAGACTATTTGAAGGTGCGCCTCCCCAAGCCAGCCAAGAAGAAGCCGTAGTGTTTTTGGATGGGAAGCACCGTGCTGGCGAAAACCACTTCGGTTTATCTTCCTCTGGTGACCTGGAGGAGGTAGCTCGTAACCTCTACGACTGCCTGCAAAACCTCGATCATGAGGGATTCCAAAAAATCTATCTGGAACAACCAGACACCAGCGGCATCGGCCTAGCCATTCGTGATCGGATGAAGCGCGCGGCTTCACAAGATTGATTGGCGTTTTCTACAACAAGGCCCAAAAATTAATATATGGTACGGCATCGCGAGGACGCGATTGCCCTACCCAAAAACAGACCTCAGGAAATCTTTTCAACCTCTCTACCCTGTAGAGGCTGACGATAGTGGTAGTCTTTGTACTTGTGATATTGATACGAGTAATAATATCCAGATACGGATAGTTTGAGGCTGTTAAGCACCGCACCAAGCACCGGCACGCTTGAATCCGTTAATCGGCGCAAGTTCATGATGATAGCCTTTCTTTTGACCGCATTAAATTTAATCGTGTAGAGAACCCCATCAACGAGCGGTAAAATGAGCAAAGGGTCGCTCACTGCAGAAATGGGCGGGGTGTCGATAATGATCCTCGAATATCGGGCACGTGCAGCTTGAATAAACTCCTCGAACTTGGTGGAGCTTAAAATCTGGGATGGATTTTTGGCCCGGCCTCCTGTTGAAACAATGTCCAGACCCGTTTGCTCGTCCGTTTTGACAATGTCATCAAAGGAGGCTTTTCCGTAACAGAAATCGATGACGCCGAGCTCGTTGCTCAATCCCAGTGACTTGGCGATAATCGGTAAACGCAAATCGCAATCCACCAAAAGCGTTTGTTCACCATGTGCGGCGAAGGTGAAAGCCAAGTTGGAGGAAATAAAGGATTTCCCTTCACCTGGAATGGTGGAAGTAACCAAAATGCACTGGGCTTCCTTGCTTTCACTATTCAGTTTCAAACTGGAATGAAGAGCTCGAAATCCTTCTGAAGCCTGGTTCTCCAAACTGGAATTGACAATCTTGGCTTTTTCCTCAGAAGCCAAATTTTTTACCTCAGAAATAATGCCCAACAAGTGTATGCCGATAACGGTTTCAATATCAAAAGCGCTCTTCACCCGGTCGTCGAGAAAGGCAATAATGAAGGCAACGCCTACGCCGAGAATTCCTCCGCCTATTATGCCGGCGCCGAAAAAGAGGATGTAATTCGGCCAGTAAGGTTCAGGAGCCATTCCAGCACGATCGAGTACCCGTGCATTGGCGTTGTCCAAACTGGAGGAGATGCTTGTCTCACGCATCCGCGCAATCAGGGTCTGATACATGACCTGGTTCACCTCGGACTCTCGCTGGATGGTTTCGTAGTCCACACTCAGGCGGTCGATACCAAGCAGTAAACTCTCTTGGTTAGCCACGGAAGCCTTAGCTTCTTCATGTCTCGTGCGAGATTGAAGCAAGTCCGAGTAAACCTTATCGACCTCCGATTGTACCGCCTTTTCTAACTCATCTTCCACCTCTTGGAAGGTTCGCATGGCCGTAATCATTGTAGGGTGCTTTTCCCGATAGCGCTTGGAGAGTGAGGCAACTTCCACTCGAACGGTCGACAAATCGCTACTCAATTTTTGCACCAAGGGGCCGTTCGAAATGAAACTCAAACCGGTCAGATCTTTTTCTTCTTTGTTATAAGTTTCGACAAGACTCCAACGAGCTTCTACCTCGTAAAGAAATGCCTCAGCCTCTGCACTTTTGAGATTCAAAACACGCAACTTATCATTCTCCACCACTGACCGTTCATCGAAGGAGACCGTGTTGTGCTTCTCCCGGTATTCCTGAAGCCGAAATTCGAGTTCTTTCAATTTGCTTCGCTGTTGATCGGCACGAATGCGCAGGTCCTCCACCGCCTTTAAGGAGGCCTCCAACTGCTTGCGCTGGTTGTACCCAATGTATTCGTCGACAAAAAGATTGGCGATCTTGGATGCCAATTCGGGATCCGGATGCACAAACTCCACCGCGATGATTCGAGTCAGGCGTTTGGGAATAATTTTGCGGTTTTCGTAGAGTATCACCGTCAAGGACACGTCATTCGGATCCTTGCCTTTCAAGTAGGGCTGAAGAAACCGGTCCCGCTCGTCTCCCTTTAGACGATTGCCCACCTGTGCAATGATGGAGTTACTTTCCAGAATGCCGACCTGGGTATTAAAATCTTCAGTGCTGCGCAAATCCTGGTTATCCACTTGCTCGAATTGAACCACCCGGTTGGCTTCGCGCTTTATCTCCACGGTCGCAAGGGACTTATAGAGCTGGGTCTGATTCAAGGTAACCAGCGTGGTAACCAGTTGCACGAGGACAAAGATAACCAGGATCCACCAAATACGCTCGCGAACGATGAGCAAATAATCGTAAAAATTCCGCTGAGGGCCCATTTC
>JAPUIL010000732.1 GCA_027297085.1 Verrucomicrobiota bacterium
TTCCTCAAACCCGCTCAGGTAGTAGAAATTGCTCTCCTGGCGGTACGAATATTCGACGTCGTTATTTCTGAGGTAGATCGGCTTGCCTGGGAAAATGGCTATGGCATCGGGCTGCATTTGTGCCATGAACCCGGCACGCCGTTGTGCGAAAACCTGCATGTCGAGCTGCACCGGCTGTGCCGGCGCTGAAAGAACCAAAGTGCAAAGGATGAGGAGAGTGATGATGGCGCCGTATGCGTAGCTCCTTTTAGTAGCTGACGAGTCAAATTCTGTTATTTTTGGCAAGACTTCACAAATCCCAATCCGGTAACTGCCCGTCTCTTTTTTGTTGATAATCTGCTCGTTTCTGCTTATCGTCTTCATAGTGGTTCCTTTCTGTTTGGATTAACGATTCATTCGATGACTCTTATCCAAATTGTGGAACCACCAATCAAATTTCAACTAAAAATAACACTTTCTTTTTCCTATTTGCAGGTTCGAACATGTTTCAGGATGATGCGCCTGTGGATGCCATAGAAGCTGCGTATGAGACAGCTTTTAAACGAACGCCATTTTAGCAGAATCCATTGGTTGTTGCTGCCCGGGACATGAGCGCTTGATTTTGCCGTAGCAGCATCCTTAAATCTTGATTTTCGAGAAGAATTCCGGCCTACCCACAATGCCCAGGTTTAGGTGGAACAAACCACCAGCACCCGGCCCTTCCTGCCCCTTGTTGTCGCCCCCAGCCGTGGTAACATAAATGTCAGTATAATCAGGACCGCCGAAAGTCACACTTGAAACTTTCCGGGCTGGAAATGTGATGCGGAGATCTTCCACTCCTGCAGGCGTATACCGAATTAAGCAACCACCGTCCCATCGGGCGGACCATACATAGCCTTGTGAGTCAACAGTCAAACCATCCGGAACACCCTCTTCTTTAGGATTTTGGATGAAGGTGCTCTGACCAGTTATCGTCCCGGTTGCCTGGTCATAGTTGAATGAATAGATTGTGCTTATTCCCGAGTCTGCATAATACAACCGTTCGAGTCCAGGTGAGAATCCCAGACCATTTGAACAACTTATTCCGTCCAGAAGCTTGATAAGTGTCCCATCGGAATCAAGTCGATAGAGTCGTCCCGGTCGCTTCCTTGTTGGCATTGTTCCGCAGAAAACTCTGCCGGCGGGGTCTGCAATCACATCATTGAAGCGAGAATTACGCTCCTCAGGAACTTCGTCTATAAACGTTGTGAGTTCTTTCTCTCGCCAGATTTTGACGGCTCCCTTCGCCATAAAAAGAAGTAGTGCCCCGTCCTCCTGGATTGTGAAGCCACCGACTACCTCTCCCGCGAAGCATTGCTCATGCCGACACGAGGCCGGATCATGCCTAAACATTCGACCATCGTAAATGTCTATCCAGTAGAGACGCTGTTCCATTGGATGCCATAACGGGCCTTCACCGATTACACACGAATAGTCCGCAACCAGAGTCGGTTTGATCAACTTCTGTCTAATCATATAGAAAGTTGGATTGCTCGCTTTAAGGCAGTATCTATTCCTCCAGAAGCCTTTGTGTAATTGTGTCTTTCTTAAAATCAACGATCAGTTCTTCGCCATCGTGGTTCACCGTTAGTACCTGGTCATTTCCGTTAAGGTAAGGACTCTCAAAAAGTGGTGTTTTGGAAAGATCGATTTTATTGCCATTGAGCACACGGTGGTCCGGGAACTGAAAGCTCATCTTGTCGCCGGATGACGTTACATACGCAACTTCAACATTTGAGTCCAATTCTGACAGGTCGAGACTGGATTGCAAAATCTTGTTTTTGAACTCTTGCCAACTTGCGAAATCCGAGGCATCTGCAACTTCGGTTACCAACCCGTTTTTCAAATAGGGGCTGCGCAGACGGGTGCAGGTTTCTTCCTCTCGCCAGTCACCAGGTTTAAATGGACGAACGGCGATGTAAGTCGAGCCACCCTGGGCAAATATCCAGCCGCTGTCATCTTCTTCTCGCCGTGAAAGACTCTTTGGGAAGTAATAATCGATGTGCTTGTAAGGCGTGTCTTCTGCAAGATCATAGAGAACAATAATCGTGTTCTCATGCTGAAAGGTGCGCTCATAGCGTGAGCCGCCAGTCCACTTGTCTTCCTTATTATAGGTGCCCTTGGATTTGACAACCTCCGCCACCATCACTTTGAGTTTTTCCGGAAAAAACATGCCGAGTTCATGAGCGGAATAATAAGGGTGAAGAGAAAATAGATTATCTGCTTTACCATTGTCATAAAGATACGTGACACTCCAGGTATGAATCTGAATAGGTTGCTGCAGCCCGCCGTCGAGACAGCCCAAAGAAAAGTTTTGGGTCATGTAGTTGTATTTATACACAGGCGGATTCTTTTCTTCGCTGAAGCGAATTATGTTGCGAACCCGTTTGCGTTCTCTGGCAACATAAGGCTTGGATCGATCAGTCGCAATCCGCTGAATCACTGATGGCAGTTCATAGTCCGTGAGCGCCCCGAACATGGCAAATCCCTTACTTGCATCTTTCGGAAACGGCGTATTGCCAAAAAATATGTAACCAAATGCAATTGCGCCGTCTCTGAGCGGGTTAATAATTTCTCTTTCATAAATGCGGCTATGACCTCCGGTATAAGCGCCCCCGAGGTAATCTACTGCGTAGTCTGCCAGCAGCCAGTGCAGCGCCATCTTGACGCGCTGCTTCAACACCGGATCTCTAACGAAATCATAGAGAACGAACAGAGAGCCCAGGTATACCTGCAGGTAATCGGGGGAATCAAATTCTCCCTGGCCGATAGAGGAGGTTGTATCGAACCAGGAACTAAGGAAACCGGCAGCATCATCGTAGTTTTCTTGCGATGTTCGCCCATTGGCCCATTCGCTTCCAGGCAAATCCGGCCAGGTTTGCGCCGCCAGCAAGAGGGCAGTATACCACATGACCCAATGGTTTTCTGTATCGCCTCGGTAAGGGAGATAGGTTTTCCAGACATGGCCGACCTTCCGGTGTATTTCTTCGGTCCAGAAATCCTGCCCGTGTAAATACGCCCCCATCATGGGTAGATTATAAAACATGTCTCCCGAAGGCTCCTGAAGCAAGGCCAGGAAATTCTCTTTACAATTTTCAATATTTTGACCCAACTTGAGTTGTGCTGCAATTTGGTAGAAATTTAGCTTTTTACTATCAATTGATGAATAATACTGCAGCATTTCGTTTTGCCGAAGTTCGAAAGCCCGTTTGTCTGAAGATTCAGGCATTTGGGCAGGTGCTAAATTCACGATAACCAGTAAGATAACGGGAACAAAATATTTCATCATATATCCTTTTCATTTCTCAATTCGGTAATCTGTTTTCTGCGGATAATCAGCTCAAAAGCATCTGGTTATTTGATTTCCAGTTCCCAAATATGTGTACCATCCAATGCGAATTGTTGCCAGGAATCACCACCATCTGTTGACCGAAAAATGCCTCTGTTTACCGTGCC
>JAPUIL010000733.1 GCA_027297085.1 Verrucomicrobiota bacterium
TCAATTCTCGTTTGGAGCGCGCGTTAAGATGGAAGAATTCGCTTCCGCCACCATCTTGTCCAGAATGGTTCCGGTTCCGGAAGGTCTAGGTTACAATCTACATTTAACCGAGCAAGGCACGCTCCAGGCAAATTTTGTGAAGCGGTGGTTGGATGATTCAGTCCGTGTGGAAACGATCGATCCTATTCCTGAAGGAGAATGGGTACACTTATGGGTGACCTATGGCGGAACGCGCAAGGCGAAGGATATTCATTTTTATGTAAACGGAAAGCAAATGCCGCACCGGGCCAATCACGATTTCCTAAATCAGAATTTCAGTACGGACGAGCCCTTGCGCATCGGACATGGCATGGTCGACTTCAAAGGCATCATCGATGACGTTCGCTTCTACGACCGTGTGCTCACCGCCGAGGAAGTAAAAGTCGTTTACGAACAATTGACCCTCGACACCATACTGGCTCTTCCCGCTGCGGATCGCAGCAAGTCCCAAAAAGCAAAGCTCAAACACTATTTTCTGCATGAAGGTGGGCCGGAAAAGCTACGCCACGCTTATAGCAATTGGAAAACGGCAAAGCATAAGCTCAGCGAATTTTACGACGCGATTCCCACCGTGATGGTAATGCGCGACGAGATGCCGCGCCAGACTCATGTTCTAACAAGGGGTGTTTATGATCAGCCGGGAGACCCCGTCGAACCGGGCGTACCTGCATCCCTTCCTCCACTACCGGACGATTACCCGACCAACCGACTGGGCTTGGCCAAATGGCTTGTCTCAGGTGACAACCCACTCACCGCACGCGTAGCGGTAAACCGTCTCTGGAGGGACCTTTTCGGAACCGGCCTGGTAAAAACCACGGAGGATTTCGGTGCGCAAGGCGAGCGGCCCAGTCATCCTGAATTGCTCGATTGGCTGGCAGTTGAATTTGTTGATTCCGGGTGGGATCTGCAGCACATGCTTGCCCTCATGGTAAACAGCAACACTTACCGCCAGTCCTCAAGGGTCGAGGAAGACCTGCTGGAACGTGATCCGGAAAACCGCCTCCTGGCCCGCGGCCCACGTTTCCGCCTTCCTGCGGAAATGATTCGCGACCAGGCGTTGGCGGCGAGTGGATTGCTATATCAGAAAATCGGCGGACCCAGTGTAAAAACCTACCAGCCCGAAGGTCTTTGGAGTGATTTTGCATCGGACAAGAACTATGTGTTGGCCACGGGGAATGATTTGTATCGACGAAGCTTATACACCTACTGGAAACGAACTGTGCCTCCGCCCATGATGATGAATTTTGACGCTGCTGGGCGCGAAGCTTGCGACGAGGCAATACGGAGAACCAATACGCCACTCCAGGCGCTCAATCTCATGAACGATGTCACCTTTGTGGAGGCGGCCCGGGTTTTCGCCCAAGGATTGCTGACAAAACTTCAGGACGATGCGGAAATCCTCAATGGCGCTTATCAGCAGTTGTTGGGGCGTTCGCCTGCATCGAAGGAAATGCGGATCCTGCTCAAAAGCAAAAGCGAATACCAAAAGCGATTTTCTGAAGACCCCGATGCTGCCCAGTCGTTGATAGCGTTCGGTGAATGGCCGGTCGATGAAACTATCCCTTCCGCAGACCTGGCCAGCTGGACCATGATTTGCAGCACACTCCTGAACCTTGATGAAACCGTATCCAAAGAATGAATCCCTACGTTTCAAACGCCTTCGAAAGGGCAGATTTACAAAATTGTAGTTTAACTACGAAAGACGCGAAAGTTCGCGAAATACCGAAGCTTGCTTCGGCTTTGGTAGGGACGCCTCGCCGAGGCGTCCGAGATGACTATCTCAATCATTGCGGACAGCCCGGCGGTCCGTCCCTACCTTTAAGTGTCTCTGAACTCGCTCCGAGGTTCTTTACTACCAATGCCTTTTCGCGTATTTTCGCGTCTTTCGTAATTGGTTTTAGAAAAATTGGCGATTCGATAGTGTCCTTGTTAGGCTGGTATGGCCGCAAGCTCCTCTGTACTTGAATTTTTAAAATTATAAGATGAAAAAGCTAACTCGAAGAAATTTCATGAGCGGCATGGCTGGCGGAATCGGCACAATGGCCCTCAGCAGTCTGCTCGGCACGACGTCCATTTTGCCACCCCGGGTCAAACGCGTCATCTTCCTGTTCCAATCCGGTGCTCCATCTCAAATGGATCTGTTCGATCACAAGCCGGATTTGCAAAACATCCGGGCAACTGAGCTGCCTGACTCTATTCGCCAGGGACAACGCTTTACCGGAATGACGGCTACGCAATCAAATTTCCCTGTGGTACCGAGCATTTTCAATTTCGCCCGCCATGGGGAGTCCCAGGCCTGGGTAAGCGATTTGCTCCCGCATACGGCGAAGATCGTGGACGACTTATGTTTCATTCGGACCATGAAAACCGAGGCCATTAACCACGACCCGGCCATCACGTTTTTTCAAACCGGATTTCAACTGGCTGGCCGACCAAGCATTGGCGCCTGGCTGTCTTACGGTCTGGGCAGTGAAAACGCGGACCTGCCGGCATTTATTGCGCTGATATCCGGCGACGGAGGACAACCACTCTATGACAGGCTCTGGGGAAGCGGATTTTTGCCCTCCAAGTATCAGGGCGTTAAATTTCGATCTACCAAAGACCCGGTACTGTATCTCTCGAATCCCGAAGGGGTAGATGCCCGCACCCGTCGACGCATGCTCGACGATACCGCAAAGCTCAACGAAATGCGGTTCAAAGATTTCGGAGATCCCGAAATACAAACGCGTATCGCGCAATACGAGATGGCCTACCGAATGCAAACCTCGGTTCCTGAATTGACGGACCTTCAATCCGAACCAGAACACGTCTTTGATCTTTATGGTGAGGACGCCCGCAAGCCGGGAACTTACGCTTACAATTGCCTGATGGCGCGTCGCATGTCGGAAAGAGGTGTACGTTTTGTCCAGCTCTTTCACCGGGGCTGGGATAATCACACCGAACTTCCGGCAAAGATCAGTATCCAATGCAAGGATACTGATCAGGCCTCTGCCGCCCTGGTTACCGATTTGAAACAACGTGGCATGCTGGACGACACCCTGGTAATATGGGGTGGAGAGTTCGGTCGGACCGTTTATTGCCAAGGCCGTCTGACAGCAGACGACTACGGCCGCGATCATCACCCTCGGTGTTTCACCATCTGGCTAGCAGGTGGCGGCATCAAACCCGGCTTCACCTACGGCACCACCGACGATTTCAGCTATAACATCCTAGAAAAACCGGTTTATGTTCACGACCTGCACGCCACGATTCTGCATCAACTCGGCATCGACCACACCCAACTAACTTACAAATTCCAGGGAAGACATTACCGACTTACGGATGTGCACGGCAACGTGGTTCACGAGATACTCTCGTAAAAGAGTGAGTAGTGTAACAAGATCACTTTTCGATTCCTACAACGCTTAACAAACTCAGACTCTTAAACTAAACTATATGCCGGATGTACCCCAAAAACAAACTACCTTTCTTCAAGCGCTTTTTCCAGTAGTTGGGCTGGTTGTAATCCTGGTTTATGGCCTGATCTTTCGACCCATAATTCAGGGAGTTGAGGCGATGCCTTTGGAGATTATTTTCTTATCCGCTGGAATCCTGGCAATAGGTCAGCTGGTCTACCTGGGATTTCCCTGGGGCGAAATACAGACATCCTTCATTAACAAATTGGCCAGAGCTTTCCCTACCATTCTTATTCTGTTTGCTATCGGCATGATCATCGGAAGCTGGATAGCGGCCGGAACTATCCCCATGCTGGTTTACTACGGGATTAAAATTATTAACCCCGATTACCTGTATGTAATCGCTTTTGTGGTCGCAGCCATCTTCTCCACTTTTACCGGCACCTCCTGGGGTTCAGCCGGCACAGTAGGACTCGTACTGATGGGCGTTGCCATAAGCGTAAACGCAAACCTGGCCATCTCGGCTGGAGCCATCATTGGCGGCGCCTATTTCGGGGATAAAATGTCTCCGCTTTCCGATACGACCAACGTAGCAGCCTTGGCGGTGGAGGTGCCTTTGTTTGAACACATTCACTCCATGATGTACACGACAATTCCCTCGGCGATAATGGCTGGAACCCTCTATTTCGTGATGGGTCTGGTCTACCCTATTGAGGCTTCAACCGCAACCGCTTCTCAAACGGATGTGATATTGGGCGGAATCCAGTCCATGTTTAACTTCAACATACTGCTGGTGCTACCGGTGATCATTGTTCTCTACGGATCTATAAAACGAATGCCAACTCTCCCCGTTCTGGTAATATCCTCCTTTACGGCCGGTATTCTTTCAATTCTGTTCCAACAAACAACCTTCGGTGATGCCGTGCAAGCCCTCTACAAAGGATACGACACTTCGATGGCCATTTGGATGACGGAGAAACCGGAAGTCTTGAGCACTTTGTTTAACCGGGGCGGACTCTATGAACTGAGTGAACCCATCATTATCACGATTATCGTATTTATCTATGTAGGTACCATCGATAAGATCAATGCGATGTCCATCATTGTCGAACGCGTATTCGGTTTCGCCAAGACGAAGTCATCAACCATATTGGCCTCCCTGGCATCCACGGCAGTTATCAATTCCATTACTTCGAATCAATACGCGGCGAGTTTCGTGGTAGGTGAGGCCTTTCAAAAAACTTACGACAAGAAAGAAATCCCTCGAAAAGTGCTTTCACGTTCGCTCGAGGACGCGGGCACCATGTTGGAAAGCCTGGTTCCCTGGACCACCACGGCGATTTTTATGGGAGCCACCCTCGGTGTGCCCGCTGTGCAATACTGGCATTGGCAATTTCTTTCCCTCATCAACATCGTGGTGGCTGTTATACTGGCAATAACCGGCATCGGATGCTTTTATCACACCATGGGTGGGAGCAAAAATACAACCGAGACAAGCCAGAACCCGTCATAAATTCGGTGGGCGGGAATGGTGCAGTCGAAGTGGTCTTTTGGCGCCATGCGATTCAAAGTGCGGGTTAGCGTGAAAGTTTTTCCCCACTGTTTATAAAAACTCAAACACATACGGACCGTGTTGGTATCGGCAAAATTATATCGAAACGGCGTTCAATCCCTACCCTGAATTGGAATACAGATTCGTCAGCAAGCTAACTCCTACACCTTGACTCGGGACTCTAAACTGTAGGAGTTAGCTTGCTGACGATTTCTTTTGCAGGCGAGCCCGCCATTAGAGTTGTCTATTGCCACGCAGAAAGAATCACACTCATAGGCAAAAGTAACACGACTCAATCCTTGACCGGTAAACGCGATTGCCCGTATAATTTGAAACGAAGCAAATCCCGTTCTACGCTCGTTTCTGTTACCCCAAATCATCAACCAGAAATCTATGAAAAAAGTATCCTCTCTCCTAAAGTCAGAATCGCAGGTACACTCCACGTCTCCTGTTTCTTCGCCCCTAACCACCACTCCTAAGTCGCGACGTAAATTTATATCAACTGTTGCTGGAGCCGTGGCCGGGTCGGTTGCCCTGCCCGCTTTCTCCATTGCAAAATCACACGCCAGTCATCGTAAAGTGGAGCAGCTTACCGGCGACGTTAAGTTGTCTATGCCGGCACGCGATCTTTCCTCAGAACAATTGGGATTCATTCGCGATCTCGGCGTGGAATATGCACAACTGCAGGCCGCCCCAGGTGCCCCCAGGTATTCACCTGAAGGTCGAGTCGTACCACGGGATAGCGATCCGGCGTCCCCCAACGGTCCCTGGACAGTTCCACAAATCCGGCTGATCAAGGAGCGGGTCGAGTCTTTCGGTCTGAAATTGAGGCATATGATGATGCACGACTTCCGGAACGCCATTCTCGGACGGCCCGGCCAAGACCAGGACATTGAAAATGTTCAGAAATCGATCCGCGTAGCTGCGGAGGTTGGAATCCCGATCGTCGAGTATAACTGGTACGCCCTGCGTGCCCAGCAGGGTTACTACCGCGTACCCGGCCGCGAAGGAGTCGAATACACGGCATTCGATTACGATCGCTGCAAGGACCTTCCCGTGCTGCCCGATATCGGCGAACACTCGGCGGAAGAACTCTGGGAGCGTTACGAGTATTTCCTGAAAGCGGTCATCCCGGTGGCTGAAGAAGTTGGCGTGCGTATGG
>JAPUIL010000734.1 GCA_027297085.1 Verrucomicrobiota bacterium
AGAAGTGTCCAGTCTCCAGGTTTTACTACCTCATAGAGATTACCTTTGCTTCCCGTGCCTAAAATTAAATTACCGTTTGGGAGCTCAGCCGCGGAATAGATGGAAACATCCTTCTCCATCCACCAGTTGGTTACAAATCCATCGGAATCCATCCAATAGAGGGTACTCGCATCATCATCCGCTCCGGAAATCGTGATACCGTAAAAGGGCCGGGTTGAGGTATCTCCGTTCGAAGGTTTATCCTCATCGGCAAAAAATGAACTGCCGGACGATTTATCCGACTCTTTGGAGGAGGAGCTTGATGAGGAGGTTTTCTTGAAGCTGGAAGAACGTCTCGGTTGGTTGAAAGACGTAAAGAAGATGGATCCATCTTCCTGCGGAAGTATTTGCCTGACTTCTCTCTCGCCGCTGGAATAAATCACATCTCCTTCTCCATCCGAATCGATGCGATAGAGCAGTCCATGAGTAGCACTGCCGGCAAGCAGGTCGCCTTCAGCATCAAAGGCCAAGGTGGTGATATGGGTTTCCTCAGAATCGAAGAACACTTCAGCTTCCGGCGACTTGGCACGGGTATCGATTTTATAGACAATACCTTTAGAGCCAGATGCCACATAGAGCTCATCATCATCCCCAAACTGCAAATCCCAGATATATTCCTCGGGCAGTTTAAGAAATACTTCAATGGAGCCGTCACGAGAAATTCGATACAAGGTTCCATCGGGAGACACGGATACATACAATTGATCTCGACTATCAATAGCAATTGCCCGGGCCATAAGTCGGTTTGGCTCGAAAACAGTAGTTAACTCACCATCAGAGCTCACTTTATAAAGCACCCCCTGGTTGCCTGTTCCAAGGTAGAGGTTTCCTTTAGAGTCGGTCAGAGCGTCCCAGAGAATTGGGGCATCTAAATCTGCCACAGTTTCCAATGCCGGTGCAGGCAGCAGATAACCATTCGTATGCAGGGAGACCTCATTCAACTCACCCTTACTAAAATCTTTAAAAGTGTGGTGAGTGGTTTCATGTGTGCGCCCTGCTATCAGAGCCACTGAAGATAAAAGAAAAACAGGGATTAAAGTCAGTTTCATATTAATCAACAATAAGAGGTAGTATGGCGCTGCCACGAAATTCTGAATCGACGGGTATACTCATATCAAAACCACTCTGGCGAACCGTGTCCTTATCGATTTTAAGTCCTTTAGCATTCTTGAGCAGGGTCAAAGTAGAGGGAGGCAAACCAGCCAGATGTTGGCCTTCCATGCTGATACCCGGGGAACGACGCAAAAGCTTTATATAAATGTGGTCGCGGCTCTTCAAGTCCTCGATCCGCTCCAAGATGTGCTCAAACCGGGATGCCGTGTAGAAATCCTCAAACTCGGCCTGATCGGCCGCAATAGCGTCTGCCACAAGTATTTCGACCCGTTCCTTGCGGATTTCTTCAGGCAGTTTGAATGATACTTCACGTGAGAACCGATCGCCCTGATGATTTTTCATCTGCAAGGTCAGCTCGACGGTAGCACCCGATTGTAATTGATCCTGGTGTAGATAAACGGCTTCCAAATATGTTATTTCGGTGACGGGCCGGGAAGTGATTTCAACCTCCATGGATTCAATGGGTGGTGGATCAAATGAATTGTCCGCTATGAGTCTGTGCACAGCCATTTGCTGAAAAGCGGCGGCGCTGTCCACTCCCGTTCCGGCAAAAATGTCTGTTAATTCCACCGAATCATAACCCTCCAGCTTAAAACGCGTGGTAACTCGAAGCGTTTGCTCTTCCGAATACTCGAGCCCACCCCTCAGCGCTTCCATCGTAGCCATGGCTCCAATGATAGGACTCAGTCGCGGATGACGAAACATCTGCGAAGAATAATTCTTGACCTCAAAATCCGGATACGTGATTGAAACTGAAAAATCCGTCATCGGGGATACAGGACCAATCTCAGCGGCAATACCTGTCAGTCGATCTTGATATATGCGGCCCACAAGGCCTCCCATATTGGACAATTTGAAAGAAGAAGGGAGTGAGCGTACGATGGTAATCACCTCTGCTTTAGCAAGGGGCATCTCAACATTACCCCACTGAAAGAACGGGTGACCGAATGCCAGTAATTGATCTCCCACAATATGGGTTACAGTACCTGTCGCTCCAAAGTTAAAATCTCCTTGCATCAAAATAGCGGATACAGCCGAACCGGCCTCTAAAGGATCGGAAAGTTCTGCTCGAGCAGCACCGCCAGGACCAGTCATCATCTCTATACCCAAAGCATCCAATTCTCCCCGAAAAGCCTCAAGCGTATGATCGGAAATTCCTGATGCAATCAGCGGGGCCGGCAGGGGTCGAAGGACTGTTTGATAGTCAGCCAGTCGACCTCGACTGGCTGGTTCAACTGATTTCCAGTAAGAATTAACACCACCACTTACCGCATTTTCCCCACCTTTATCTTCCAGCACCGGAAGCATGCTATGGATGGGAGTCACTCCGATAATAGCTTGTTCCTTGGGCCAGGTATAACCGTAGGCATATGCCCCAATCAATTTCCCATCAATAAAGACGGGGCTACCACTCATTCCAGCCACCGGACCCGACAGAATGTTTACGTCATCAATCGCTTCACAAATAATGACAGGTTGATTAGGCCCCACAAAGTGTTCAGCGATTCCAATAACGCGAAGTGGGAAGGATTCGATTGAGGTACCGGACATTACGGTACGCCACTCTCCTTCCATCCCAGGTTTAACTTCCTCAATGGGCATGAGCTCGTAAGGCTCACTCGTCTGGGCAAACAGGCCACAACTAAGACAGATGCCTAGAACACTAAAAACTGATATAAACCTGAAGCGCATTCGTGATAACTACTGAATAATAAGATTCTGCCCCGTCATTTCGACTGGCTGATCGATTCCTAGCAGATGCAGGACGGTTGGGGCTATATCCGCGAGACGGGTGTCAGACGGAATAAGTTTCAAATCTTCGCAACCTTTACCATAAATAACAAGTTCTACCGGATTCAAGGTATGAGCCGTGTGCGGACCATCCACCGAAGGATCCCACATCTGGTCGCAATTGCCATGATCCGCGGTCACTATGGCGGTGCCTCCAACTGAATCGATCGCGTCCAGCAATTGGCCCAGGCAATCATCTACCTTTTCACAGGCTTTCTTCACGGCATCCAGGGACCCGGTATGGCCAACCATGTCGGGATTGGCAAAGTTGACCAAAATAAACGCATACTTCTTTGAGAGGATGGCCTCACGGGTAAATTCCTTCACTTCTTCAGCGGACATCTCAGGCGCCAGGTCGTAGGTGGTCACTTTGGGACTTGGGGCCATGGCCCTGTCCTCGCCCGGGAAAGGTTCTTCCCGGTAGTCATTAAAGAAGAAGGTGACGTGTGGGTATTTCTCGGTTTCAGCGCAGCGAAATTGCTTCAACCCAAGTTCCGCCAGATAGCTTCCCAGAATATTGGGTATCTTTCCCAGGCGCGGAAAGACAATGTGGTCGAGCATGCCCTTCTTGTATTCCGTCATACCCGCGTAAAAGAGGTCCAGCTTTTCACCGCGGTCGAAATCCTCAAATCCGTCCTCGATAAAGGCACGGGTTATTTCCCGGGGCCGGTCACCTCGGTAATTAAAAAAAATAACCGTGTCGCCGTTGCCAATGGTAGCCACCAGATCACCCGTTTCATTAACTACCCAAGTCGGAGTAACAAACTCATCACCTTTGCGAGAATCATCAATCGGGTTGTCGTAATAGTACTGAACCGCCTCCCCTGCTGAAACGGTCGTGTGACCAGCTTCCTTGCCCGTGAGCATGTAGTAGGCTTTGGATACACGTTCCCATCGATTGTCGCGATCCATACTCCAGAAGCGTCCGCAGACCGAAGCGATCTTTCCTATACCAAGTTCCCGGCACTTCGCTTCGACCTGCTCAATATATCCGAGTCCGCTGTGCGGAGAAGTATCCCGGCCATCGGTGAATGCATGAATATACGCTTCTTCGACTCCTGCTGATTTCGCTTCACTCAAGACACCATAAAGATGCTCAAGCAGACCATGCACACCCGCATCAGAAACGATGCCAAGCAAGTGAAGTTTACCTCCACTCTTCGCTCGCTCAAATCCGGCCTGAAGCGTCTCATTTTCCCGGATACTTCCTGTCTCAAAAGCTTTGGTAATTCTTACCACCTCCTGGTTTACGATGCGGCCAGCCCCAATATTCTGGTGACCTACCTCGCTGTTTCCCATAACTCCGGGCGGCACACCCACATCGAGCCCGCAAGCGGCGAGC
>JAPUIL010000735.1 GCA_027297085.1 Verrucomicrobiota bacterium
CGGGCGGCACACCCACATCAAGTCCGCAGGCGGCGAGCTCCGTTCTGGGCCAATTGGCGGTAAGATTGTCTGAAACCGGCGTATCCGAGAGTTTGATAGCGTTAAATGCATCGTGATTTCCGTTATGGTTAGCTCCCCAACCATCACGAATGACCAACAACACCTGAGGTTTCCCCTCTTTCATGCGAAATAATTATCTTATCTAATACCTCCGTCCCATCCGGAGACAGAGAATCGGAAAGAATCGAGAAATTGCATGTTCAAGTCTAGAACTTATCTGAAAAATCTAAAGTGCGGCTCTGTGGTATTAGAATCCTCCAAAAAACCAAGCGGGATGCGGCTTCTGCGAGATTGAGTAGGTCATTAAATATCAGAAAAGAATTTCGCTACCTGAACGCTTGACTTGTAGAGGTTTAATAGTTTTCTTCCGGCGCTTATCCGCGAACTTTTGACAGGAAACCGGATCCATTTCTACCAACATGGCCAATAACCTGAAAGATACCCTTACGCTGCCCAACACGGAGTTTCCCATGCGGGCAAACCTCGTGCAACGTGAGCCGCAACGCCTGGAGCACTGGGAAAAAGAATCTCTTTACCAGAAAATCCAGGAGAAGAATGCGAACGGTCCCTCTTTCATTCTGCACGACGGTCCTCCGTTTACGAGCGGTGACGTGCATATTGGAACGGCTTTAAATAAGATCCTGAAGGAGATGATCCTGCGCTACAAATCCATGCAGGGTTTTCGCGCACCTTACATTCCCGGATGGGACTGCCATGGGTTGCCAATCGAGCACCGCGTCACCCGCGAAATGCGTGACCAGGGGAGCGATCTTCCTCCGTCAGAAATCCGCAAAGCCTGCGCCGATTTCTCCAGGAAATTTATCGAAATCCAACGTAAGCAGTTTCAACGCCTCGGAATCCTGGCCGATTGGGATGAAGAGTACCGAACCCTGGACCCAGAATACGAAGCTGACATCCTGAGGACCTTCTCCGCGTTTATCGAAAAGGATCTGGTTTACCGCAGCAAGAAACCGGTTTACTGGTCCATCCCCTGCAAAACCGCCCTGGCCGAAGCAGAGATAGAATATAAGGACCACGTAAGTCCTTCCATATGGGTAAAATTCGCCATCCCTGAACCGGGTGATTTGGGCGTTGAAGGAAACGTATCCATTGTCATTTGGACCACCACACCCTGGACCATTCCCGCCAATCTGGCGGTAGCGGTACATCCACGCCTGAGTTATTCGGTGATATTGGCCGGTGAAGAGCAGTACATTGTAGCCACCGACTTGGTCGAAACTTTTGTCAAAGACATCGAGCTGGGTGACCATTCGGTGATTAAAACCCTGAAAGGCGAAGAGCTGGCAGGCCTCCAAGGCCACCACCCTTTCATCGACCGTAACAGCCCCATCATTCTGGCAGATTATGTAACAACTGAATCAGGCACCGGTGCAGTTCACACCGCTCCTGGGCACGGTTTGGACGATTACCAGTCCGGACTTAAATACGGTTTGGATATCTACTGCCCACTAGACGACCATGGAAAATATGTGGATGATGGACAGATTCCAGAAGAACTTGTTGGCGTTACCGTGCTAGAGACCAAGGGCCGAAGCCCGGCCAATGTGGCGGTGCTCAAGTTACTCGAAGATTCAGGCAACCTGTTGAAGTTTAAAAAGTTCGATCACAGCTACCCTCATTGCTGGCGTTCGAAAACACCCGTCATTTTCCGAGCTATGGATCAATGGTTTGTATCCATGGACAAAAACGGATTCCGGGAACGTGCTTTGGAAGCCATTGGCGAAGTGAAATGGGTTCCTTCCTGGGGAGAAAACCGCATTCGCAGCGCAGTCGAAAGCCGGCCCGATTGGTGTATCAGCCGGCAACGTAGTTGGGGGGTACCTATCCCGGCCTTTTACGATGAGGACGGCGGAGCTTATCTCGATGCTTCGGTAACCAGGGGCATTGCCGATAAGATTGAAACTGAGGGCACAAATTACTGGTTCGAAAACAACGCCGAAACCATTCTGGAAGGTATTGAACTTCCTGAAACATGGCGTGGCAAAACTTTGACCTGTGGTAAAGACACGCTGGACGTTTGGATTGATTCCGGCTCCAGCCATCAGGCGGTTCTGAAACGAAAGAAAACCCTTCGATTTCCAGCCGACCTGTATCTGGAAGGAAGCGACCAGTATCGAGGTTGGTTTCAATCATCACTATGGACCAGCATTGCTACCGAAGACCAAGCTCCATATAGGGAGATCATCACCCATGGTTTTATGGTGCGGGGCGATGGCACTAAAATCAGTAAGAGCGACGGCTCCCGTGGAAAACCACAGACTTCCGACTCCTACATTCAATCCTACGGAGCAGATGTGATCCGCCTATGGATTGCCTCTCAGGATTATCGCAATGACATTCCGGTGTCTGACGACATCATCAAACGAATTGTAGATTCTTACCGGTTGGTCCGTAACACAATGCGTTTCCAGCTTTCGAACCTTTTCGATTTCGATGCCGGCAAGGATGCAATCGCCATTGAAGATCTTGATGTCATCGATCGTTGGGCGCTGCACAAAACAGCTGAGCTAATCGAACCGGTTACTCAAGCCTACGAAAACTACGAATTCCACCGCGTCTACCAACTGGTGAATCAATGCTTTTCCGTCACCCTATCGGCATTGTACCACGACGTGCTCAAAGATCGTCTCTATACTCTGGCCTCGGACTCAAAATTGCGCCGATCCTCGCAGACCGCAATATACCACATTTTCCAAACGGTAGCACGTTTACTTGCGCCCATCATAACTTTTACAACGGACGAAGCCTGGTCCTACTTTAGAAGCGGCCAGGAATACGGGGGTGAATCCATTCATCTTGAGGACTGGCCGAAGGCTCCGGAAAGCTGGAATTGGGCTGGAGAAATCGAAGAATTTGAAAATATTTTAAAATTCCGAAATCGGGTAAACGAATTGTTGGAAAAGGCTCGACAAGCCAAAGAAATTGGAAAATCTCTCGACGCCGTCGTAACTATTCAAGGATCAACCAACGATTCTTTCTATCAAACCCTTAAGAAATTTGAATCCAAGTTACCCGAAATATTCATCACATCCCAAGTCTCTATGGAACCAACGGAGAACAATGCTGTTTCTGTATCCATCCAAGCGGCTTCTGGAGACCGTTGCCCACGGTGCTGGAGAACAGTCGACCAACTTTTAGAAACCACTATCGAAGAAAACCTTTGTCCGAGATGTAAGGACGCTCTCAACGTTTAATACCAATACAAATTCCACCTGCTATGCCTGCAAAGAAAACTTCTGCCAAAACTAAATCCGTAAAAGCAAAGACCGCTACGGCCACCAGAGCCAAGTCGGAGACAGAATCGAGTAAGCCGAAACCCAGTAACGGGAAAGTCGCTGCTTTTACACTCGACGATGTCCAAAGCCTGCTCAAAACCAAGAAGCCGGAAGAGAGCAATAGCACCGCTAAGGGGACCAAAAAAGTAGCTAAGAAAAAAGCAAAGGTAGAAGTAGAAGATATTCCGCACCAAGTTCAGAGCTTTGGCGCAGCTTCCCTTGCAGATATTCTCGGATACAACCCGACGACAGAAACAAATCATCGTGAAAACGATGAGAAGAAAGTTCCTAAGAAATTCAAGGTCTACTACAAGCTGCTGGTTAGCTTAAGAAATCATGTAAACGAAGAGTTGGATCTTCACACCCGCGAAACTCTGAAAAAGTCCAATAAGGACGACTCCGGGGATATCGCCAGCTATAGTCAGCACATGGCAGATGAGGGTACCGATAATTTTGATCGCGATTTCGCGTTAAGTCTGGTTTCCAGCGAGCATGAAGCTTTATCCGAAATCGAAGAGGCGATTGGCAGAATATTCGATAGCACCTACGGTACCTGCGAAATTACTGGTGAACCTATTTCCAAAGAACGTTTACTTGCTGTGCCTTTTACAAAGCATTCTTTGGAAGGACAGCAGCAATTGGAAAAGTATAAGCGCTTTTCAGTACAACGAGGGGGAGTCTTTAGCACTGGAATAGAAGACTCGGCTCAGTTCATTGCTAATGACGATGGCGACTAGGTCTTTCTCCGTGCACGATAAAGTTACTCGTTCGAATCGCATTCTTTATTATCGTTTATTCTATATCATCGCGGCAATTGTCGTAGTACTGGACCGTACTACAAAATGGGTAGTTCAAAAGACCTTGCCCTTCGGAAGTTATGATCCGAGTAACATGGTCGAAGTAATCCCAAACTTCTTTTATATCTGCCATATTGGGAACACCGGAGCAGCCTGGGGTCTTTTTCATGGGATGAGTTTTCTGCTGGCCACCTTTTCACTGGTGGCACTAGTGCTGCTCTATGTATTCCGTAAAGCGCTGGGATTACGTAACTTATATATTCAAATTTCCCTCGGATTTGTAGCAGGAGGAATCCTTGGCAACTTGTATGATCGGTTTGTCTTTAACCACGTCGTAGATTTTCTGGATGTACATCTGGGATTTTACCGCTGGCCAGCCTTTAATGTAGCCGACGCCTCCATCCTCATAGGCGTTCTTTTCTTTTCGTGGATCAGCTTCAACGAAGAAGCAGCCAAAAAGAATCAGTGATATCAACAGGTCGAATAAAGTAGCGACCTACTCAACGTTGGCGATCTGCTCGCGGAAGCGTTCCAGCTCGTTCTTAAAATCAATCACGTGGCGTGAAATGCGAATATCGTTCGATTTACTTCCAATGGTGTTTATTTCCCGGTTCATTTCCTGTAGCAGAAAATCGATTTTTCGCCCTATGAGCCCGTCTGTATCCAGAAATTGGATCAATTGATCGAGGTGACTGTTTAGCCGTGTAATTTCTTCTGCAATATCGCTACGATCAGCAAAGAGAGAAATTTCCTTTAGTACACGTTCGTCATCCAAATCAAGATCGAGATCCGCCTGCCTTAAGCGTTGGAAAAGTAGATCGCGATAATGCGATACGCTATCACCGGCATACATTTCGACCTCTTTGACGGAACTGGAAAGGAGCTTCAATCGTTCATCTAAATCGGTCTTCAACTTTAAACCTTCGCTGCTTCGCATAGCCACCAATGCAGCTAACGCTTCCTTGAAAGCAGTGCACAGAGCCTCTTTGACGTCCTCAGCATCCGGCAAGACCTGGTTCTTCTTCGCGTACAAAGCCAATTGAAACAAAAGATCCGTAGTGGCATTAAACTCTACTTCCAGCTCTTCGGAAACCGACCGAAATTGATTATAGATACTGGAAATCGATTTTTTATCGAAATCTCCACTACCTGATTCACTGGTATACTGAGCCTGGATATTAATTATGACTCTACCTCGATTGATGTGGTCTTTCAGGATGGAGAGCAGGGGTCCTTCCAGCAGTTGCCACTCCCTGGGCATAGTCAGATTTGCATCCAGAGATTTCCGGTTAACTGAATGAATCTCGATCGATATTTCTAGATTTTCATACAAAGCCGAAGCTCGGCCGTATCCGGTCATTGAATGCATTAGAGATCCCCTTCGCCTAGAATTTTAGCAACCTGTTGAACATCCTTATCGCCCCTGCCACTCAGGTTCACAAGGAGAATGGAATCTTTATCCATTTTTGGGGCACGCCCAAGTGCATAAGCAATGGCATGAGAAGACTCGAGTGCTGGGATTATACCTTCGATCTGACTGCACTTCTGAAAAGCCTCCAACACATCCTCGTCCGTAGCATAAGTATACTCAATGCGGCCCTCATCCCTGTAGTATGCATGCTCCGGACCAATGGCTGCGTAGTCGAGTCCGGCTGAAACAGAGTGGGTCAGCTCGATCTGACCATCTTCATTTTGCAGAACGTAGGTCTTGGTTCCTTGCAGCACACCGAGTTTTCCTCCCTGAAACCGAGCGGCATGTTCGCCCCGCTGAATGCCTCGACCTCCGGCTTCGACCCCAACCATTCGCACAGATTCGTCATCGAGAAATTCGTAAAAGAGTCCAATTGCATTACTCCCACCGCCTACGCAGGCACAAAGTTCATCCGGCAAGCGCCCTTCCCTTTCGAAAATCTGAGCTTTCGCTTCTTTGCCAATAACGCGGTTAAAATCGCGAACCATCATTGGATAAGGATGAGAGCCCAGGGCCGATCCCAGAATGTAGTGGGTGTTGCGCACATTGGTAACCCAGTCGCGCATGGCCTCACTAACCGCTTCCTTCAATGTCTTTTGACCTGCATCCACCGGCCGAACTTCCGCTCCACAAAGTCTCATACGGTAGACATTCAAAGCCTGCCGCTCCATGTCGACACGGCCCATATAAATAACACAATCCAAACCGAATTTCGCACACGCCGCGGCAGTTGCAATTCCGTGCTGACCCGCGCCAGTTTCGGCGATGATTCGCTTCTTGCCCATCCGCAGCGCAAGAAGAACCTGCCCGATCACGTTATTAATCTTGTGCGCTCCTGTATGAAGGAGGTCTTCCCGTTTAAAATATACTTTGGCGCCAGCCAGCGTCTCTGTCAGCCGTTCCGCAAAATATAATTCCGTTGGGCGACCGGCAAACTCCTTCAGGTGCCAGTGCAATTGTTTTTCGTATTCCGGATCCTTACGGGCTTCAGCATATACTTCACCGAGATCCTGCAAGGCAGTAATGAGCGTTTCCGGCACATAGATCCCACCATAGGGACCAAAGTGACCGGAGGTATCGGGCAAGACTGACCGATTTTCAGACGTGTTTGTACTCATTTCAGCTATAAAAGAGTTCCTTTTGGGTTTTGCACCAGAAAAATTCCCACAAATTGTGGGCAAATCACCATCCCGCCCTGGCGGCTAAGGCTGAATCAGTCTTCATTTTTGAGAAACCTGAGCAGGTCCTGAAACTTGCTCAGGTTCTCATCATCAATTTTGACTAGGTTCTCGTGAGCTCCGATCAACATTTTCTTTTTCTGATCCTCAGTCTGTTCTTCTGTGTTCAGTCCTTCCGCCTTTGAGCCAGTCGAGGTGGCTTCATCGGGAAGCGTTTCCACAAGGTTGACTAACCGTTGTAGACCAAGATTTTTAACCAATTCCAAATTCCGGTCACTGAGGCCCATTAGTTGAATTTCGC
>JAPUIL010000736.1 GCA_027297085.1 Verrucomicrobiota bacterium
TACACCCAACCCATCAAGTCGATTCTCAGACGGCTGCCGGAGGTCCAACCATTGCACCAAGCGCAGAGATGTTGAAAAATTCAAATACCGCTGTTGAACAAAAGCTTGTATTAACTGATTTGATTCACCCTGACATCGATCCTCAAATGAGGTCAACCAGGCCTATTCCGTTCCTGACACCTCGTAGTCTGCAAACACCGGACACAATTCCATTGGATCGATTTGGACCTGGCACAGGCCGTGTGTCTACGGACCCGATTACAGGCCAAGAATTTCCGTCCACGAACGAAGATTGGAACCTCCGCAACGCGGCAGCCATGTTTTTGTCGATACTCTTTGTCCCCGCTGAAAATGATTGGGTTGTTTTGCAGGAGATCCTACGCACACCAGATATCGAATTAAACGATCGAGCCGATGGTCTACTGGATAGACAAGCCCAATTTGGTAACCCTCCAGCTGCCAACCAGGATTCCAGCAAATCTGTTGAATCGATTTTAAAAGAATTCGATCCAACTCTGGTTGTTCTTTGATGGTTCAACAACCGTCTGAATTGGTCAGATTTCCGTACACTCATAAGGCATATCACGGTAACCCAGAGCATTTACCAATCGTTGTTTCCGGATTTCTTCCGCCAATGGTTGAAACCAGTACGGCAGGGGATCGGAGCCGCAATCCCGAGCCAGGCGATTCATGTAGGCGTATTGTTCCGCTCCCATCTTGTGGAAGTTACGCTGCTTGCGGTTTTGTCCGCACAAGTGGTCAGCATGAGCATCACACCACTTGTCCATCTCCTCTTTGGATGGTAAATCAAACTTTCCAGCTAAAGACTGCGTAAACCACTTCACTTGTACCTCAAACAAAGGAAATGGAATCACTGCGTAGGGAAGACCCACAAACGCGATTGTTGGATGGGCTGGTGGAATCAACTCCATATAAAGAGGATGTACCCAGTTGTCCACGACATTAACTATGCCATCTTCCAGAAACGAAAACCGGTAGAGGTACCCCGTACAAAAAATAAACGCGTCCAGGTCATTGATGAACTCTCCACTTTCCAATTCCAGATTTCTGCTTTCAAATTTCTTCGGCGCACCACACCGAACAATCCCCTCCCCCACATCAATATCCGCATGCTCCTCCGCACACCAATAAACTTGCTCTGCTACTTGGCTAATCTCAACTGAAAGATCTAAAGCCGATGCCGCAGCCCCAAATAATGCCACGCGTTTTCCTTTAAACATGTCCGGAGTGCGATAGTTATGACTGTGCATCAGCACACCCTCGAATGTTTCCATCCCTGTAATCTCTGGAACTCGTGGATTCGAATAATGACCGTTGCAGACCATCGCTGCATCAAAGAGAGATTCTTCAGTTTTAGAGTTCTTAATTCTCCACCTTCCCTCTTTCGCGCTTCGCAACGATTCAACCGAAGTGTCGAATTCAATGACTGGTTGTAAATCAAAGCGCTCAACAAACTCATCCAGATACGCTTGCGCTCGCTCATGCGATACGAACTGGGAAACTCCGTCCTCTGCCTCGAAGGGGAAGTCACGGAACGCCATGAGTTTGCGAGGCAAGTTTGTGCAAAGCGATTTGTATAGAGAACCGTGCAAGGGTTTTTTCGGATTCTGACCTAAGAGATCATCCTCCACCTCGGAATTATACTGCCAAACACCACCAATGTAACTGGACTTTTCAAAAACCTTTACCTCAAAGCCTTGCCGCAAACATTCTCGGGCAGCCACCAACCCAGCGGCTCCGGCACCAATCACGGCAATGCGTTTCTTACTATCTGATTGGAGAAAATTCAAAACTTGAAGGGAAAAGCCTGGAGTCTGAACAAGACCTTATCCGGAGCAAGTAATGAATAACTTCAGTTTTGATCTGACAATCGGATCCTCGATACCATCGGGTGTTAATCTTTCTTCGGCGTAACCTGATGCAATTTTTCTCTTTTAATACTAACTCATTTGAAGCGGACCGCTCGGCGATCAGTCCCTACCATGGGCATTTGTAATTAAGGTAGGGTGGTTTTGCCAAAAGCGCCGTTACTACTGCTACTCTGTAGAAAGAATCACACCAGAAACTGTATGTCACTTCAGGTATGCGTTGACGGAACCCGGAGGTTCAGCATCATACAAGGAACACCGCACTCCACCCACCAGCATGCATCACATCCATAGAAGAAAATTCCTTCAAACCGCTATAGGCGCGCTCGTCTGCAGCCTTTCAACCGACTGGCGAAATCTTCTCGGTGCTCAACACAGTTCGGTTGCCCCATTCGATCTTGTGGTAAAAGGAGGCAAGGTCGTTGATCCGTCACAGGGTATTTCCGCCCTCAGAGATATCGCAATCACTGGCCGAAAAATAGTTCGCGTCGCAGAAAATATAGATGTTGCCCAAGCACGGCGTGTGCTGGATGCGAGCGGAAAGATTGTCACGCCAGGATTGATCGATGCTCACACGCACGTGTATGACGGCGTCGCCCCGCTGGGCATTCCGGCCGACCCTAATTGTATTGCCAAAGGAGTAACCACTGCAGTCGACGCGGGCTCATCTGGTGCACACACATTTCCGGGGTTTCGAAAATACATCATCGACGTTGTAGAGACGCGGGTAAGGGTGTTGTTGAATATCTCTGTGGTTGGACAATCAACCTTATCCAGCGACAATCCGCATGGTGAATTGCTTTCTTTGAAACACGCCAATCCGAAGCTGGCAATCCGCACGATCGAGCGAAACCGCGATGTCATTGTCGGAGTAAAAGTCAGGCTCTCTCGCAACATCGTCGGCGATCACGATCTGGAAGCGTTTAATCTCGCCAAGGAAGCGTCCGATGCCGTCGGGCTTCCACTCATGGTCCATATTGGCGATACCTATTCACCGGTAAAAAGCATTCTCGATAGAATGAGCCGCAACGATATTCTTACTCATACATTCCATGGTCGCGAAGGAGGAATTCTGGATGCAAGAGGGAATGTATTGTCCACAGTGAGAGCGGCTGTGGAACGGGGAGTCAATCTCGACGTCGGCCACGGCGCAGGAAGCTTTTCGTTTGATGTCGCGGAAAAAGCGCTAAAACAAGGCGTCACTCCCGGCACAATTTCCAGCGATCTTCACCAGTACAATGTCAACGGCCCCGTCTATGATCTCGCAACCACGCTTTCGAAGTTTCTCTTTCTGGGATTACCGTTGGAGGAAGTCATCAAACGGGCCACGGTCAATCCAGCCGCGTTGTTTGGTTTCCCTGAAGAACTGGGAACACTTCGGGAGGGCGCTGAGGCGGACGTGGCCGTATTCTCTAAAACAGAAGGTGATTATGAATTTGTCGACGCTATGGGAGCAAAACGCATCGGCCATCAGAAACTGAATCCTGTCGCCACCGTCAAAGCCGGAAAGATCTATGGGTCAGCTTCAATTCCCGTTGCCGGCGAACATTAACTAGAACATTTAAAAACTTGAACGTCTTTATTTCCCTTTTCGACTTAGCAAAAAGGATAATAAATCCGCTAATTCCTGTTTGCTTAAAATACTATGCATACCCGGAGGCATCAGGGAAATCGGTGAAGGATCTATGCTGGCAACATCCTTACGGTCTATCGGGATATTTACCCCTGGCCCCGCAGCCAGAAGAATCTCGTCTCGACCTTCATCTTTGACAATACCAGCCAGTGCACTGCCATCGGTTTTTGTCAGGATTACCGGCTCGTAACTTTGCACAAAACTGGCACTGGGAAAAACAATGGCCTCCAACAAATCACGAGAGGACCGGATCTTACCAATGCTACTCAACTCCGGACCTAAATCCCCACCAAGATATCCGATGGCATGGCAGGTACTACAGGCAGCCTTGGCGCTTTGAAACACACGCTGCCCCCGTCGAATATCGCCATCATTGGGAAGCGAGCTCAGCAAGGACTCAAGCTCGGCTGCCGCATCGCTACCTCCACGGCTCAACCTGGAAAGCACTTGTTGTTCTGCCTTTGACTGGATGCCTGCCGGATAAGAA
>JAPUIL010000737.1 GCA_027297085.1 Verrucomicrobiota bacterium
GGGGGGGTTGAAGTGGCCACCGCTTTCATCCTGGGAAACTTTGTACCCCTTCCCATGGTCGGACTAGTCCTCCTACTCTGGCGCTTCAGCACCTACCACCTATATCTCCTGGCCGGCGGTTCCGTTTTCTTTTACGTCAGCAGCCACATGGACAAAATATTTCCTCCCAAAGTAGGTGACATAGCCACAGGTCGATGACGGGATAAGTCTTGTGAGGATTAAATTCATAAGGTTTAAAAGTCTTCGTGCAAAAAGAGGAGCGTATTCAAAAATTCTTACATCGGGTGCGGTTTGAGGATCTTTCGCTGGAATACCTGCGCAGTCTGATTAAGTTAGCCCGGGACGAGGATTTGGAGGGGGCCGGACTCGCAGAGCCAGCAAAAGCAGGCGGAGATGTGACCTCAGAACTGCTCGCACAATCCGGAAATGGAAGGGCGACTCTTCATGCTCGCGAGACGCTAGTGGTCTGCGGATTGCCGCTCATTCCCATTGTGTTGGAAGCCTACAGTGAGGAGCTAAGTTTTGAGCCAGCGCTGGAAGACGGGGTGAGTGCAGATGCGGGCGATGCGCTTGGAACGTTGAAAGGACCTGTGGACAAGTTGCTGATGGCCGAACGGGTGCTGCTTAATTTTCTACAATTTCTCTCAGGCGTAGCAGCGGAAACTCGCAATTATGTCGACGCATTGAGCAATTCCCCAACCCGGCTGCTCGATACCAGGAAAACCACTCCGGGTTTCCGAATGCTGCAAAAGTACGCCGTGGCCTGTGGTGGCGGATGGAATCATCGTTTGGGGCTGTTTGATCGTATCATGCTTAAAGATAATCACCTGGCAGCGGACGACGCTCATGCAGGATCAGCCTTAACGGAGCTTGTGGGCAAGGCACGGCAGCAAAATCCAGGCTTGTTGATTGAAGTGGAGGTCGACTCCCTTGAACAAATTCCGGCTGTTCTAAAAGCGAACCCCGACAAAATAATGCTCGATAATTTCAATATGCCCGAACTGAAAACAGCGGTCGAAATTATTGGCGATCAGGCAAGTACAGAAGCTACCGGCGGTATTACCCTGGAAACGATGGTAGAGCTCGGCAGTCTGGGGCTCGATTTTATTTCAACCGGCGCACTGGTCCATAAAGCGGTATGGAAGGACATCGGCCTCGACTGGCTTCCATGATTCAAGAGAATCCTGGAAAAGCCACAAAATCATGCCATCCACTGACATAACATCTTTGACCATACTCAAGGCGCTGCTGAATGCGGAGGACGGATTTGTGTCAGGTAACGATCTTGCGAAACAGCTGGGGCTCAGCCGTGTGAGTATTTGGAGCCGCATGGAGCAGCTGCGCAGTCAAGGATTTGAATTCGAAGCGGTCACGCGCAAGGGTTATCGAATAACCAAAAAACCAGAATCCTTAAACCCATGGTTAACCACCGCTTACCTGGACACCGAGCTGCAGATTCCCGAGCTGGTCTTCCTCTCGTCGATCGATAGCACCAATGATCACGCCACACGACTTCTAGCCAACGACTACGAAGCGCCCTTCTTTGTCATCTCAAATGAGCAAACAATGGGACGAGGGCGAATGGGCCGCCAATGGCACAGTCCGCCTTCCTGTAATCTATACTTAAGCTTCGCCAGCAGGCCCAACGTACGACCGGACCGGATGCAACTATTTACTCTATGGATGGGAGTCTGTGTGGCGAGACATCTGCGAGAGAGGTTGGAGCTGAATATCGGTGTGAAATGGCCGAATGACCTTTATTTTGATGGCAAGAAGCTAGGAGGCATGCTCACTGAAGCCCGTGTGGATGCAGATAACTTGCGTGAGCTTATATTTGGAATCGGCCTGAACGTAAACCACACCCGGAAAGATTGGCCCGAGGACCTGAGACAAAGCGCCGTCAGCTTAAGGGAACTCGCTGGAAGAAAACTGGATCTCAACAGAACAACCGCCTTGTTAATTGAAGCGATTTACACAGGTTATGAAACTTTTCTTTCTGGAAACATACGCGACAGCTTCGAGGACTTATGGCCAGAGCTCGATGTTCTTAAGGGCAAGTTTGTCGAAGCCAAATCCCGCGACCGAACTGTCGAGGGAACCGCCTCGGGCATTGATAACAGGGGCTCACTCATCCTGAAGACCTCCGACGGTAAGGTGATTACCCTAAACTCAGGCGACGTACACCTCAAGCACAGGTAAAAGATCTGCTACTAGATAAAATCTCCATTGCCAAAACAAGCCAGCCAGCCTTCTCTTACCTTTTCTTATCCTGATGGAAGACTCCGTCGAATATAGCATAGAGGTTAAAAACCTTACCAAACAATATGGCCCGATAACGGCCATCCAGGATATCTCCTTCTCTTTAAAGAAAGGGGAAATTGTGGGATTCCTGGGGCCTAATGGCGCAGGAAAGAGTACCACCATGAAAATCCTCACAGGACTGATCCCGGCCAATAGTGGCAGCGCCTACATTTGCGGCATCCCAGTCGCAACACACCCCGAGGAAATAAAGCGCAAGATTGGCTACATGCCGGAAAACAACCCGCTGCCCACCGACATGCGGGTAGTGGAGTATCTCCGCTTCCGTGGCAAACTCAAGGAGATGTCCAGCCGCATACTCCGCAATCGAATAGACTACGTACTGGACCTCTGCGACCTCACACGCGCACGCAAGCGGATGATCGGCGGTTTATCCAAGGGCTACCGGCAACGTATCGGAATCGCCGAGGCAATTTTGTCCGACCCCGAAGTTATTATTATGGATGAGCCTACCATTGGGCTGGATCCTCACCAGATACTAAAAATTCGTGACTTGATCGGCAGCCTGAAAGGCCGAATGAGTGTAATAATTTCCAGTCACATCCTGCCGGAAATTGAACTGACTTGCGACAAAGTCATTATCATTAACCGCGGCTTCGTAGTAGCATCCGGAACACCCGACGAACTGCGAAAGGATTTTTTACCAGAAAGCTCCTATCACCTGGAAATCACAGGTTCATCTCAGGACCTCGAACCGGAAATCAAATTTGTCAGCTCAAAATTATCGATTCTCTCCAACGAGTCCTTTGCAGGATCCAATATCAACCGGGTTACTCTAGCCGGTCCGGGCGACCGCAAAATTGGAGAAAAACTTATCGCTCACCTGGCAAGCTTGCCCGAATTCACGCTGCGTTCTCTCTATTGCAGTGAGCCAACATTGGAAGACATTTTCCTGGCAGCCACCAAACGGTCTTGGGAAGTCCTAGCGGAGCGGCCCGATTTGGTAACCGAGCCTCCTTTCCAACCGGTAGCCAAGTCGTTAGGATCCGAAGATGCAGAGTAAGATATGAAACATTTTTTCACCTTACTTAAACATGAGTTGAGGGGTATCCTTTTAAGCCCGTCAACCTACCTGGCGTCGTTTTTCTTTCTCATAGTGATGGGGTTTATCTACCAGGTTGTTCTGGAAGGGTACAATAAAAATCCGCAGGAGATGCTTCCTTCAAATATCTTCCTGAATGCATTTTTTATCCCGGTGTTCTTTCTCGTACCCCTTTTGACAATGCGGAGTATCGCGGAGGAGCGCCGTATGGGGCTGATGGACAGCCTGCTCACCACACCCATCACTTCGATTGAACTGGTAGCCAGTAAATTCGCCGCGGCCTACCTGCTGTATTCGAGCCTCTATCTGCTGACACTGGCCTATCCAGTAATTACTTACCATTTCTTTCCTGACGACCGAATTCTCGATCAGGCAAGTCTTATAGGTGGATATTCGTTTATCTGCTTAAGCGGTTTGCTTTTTGTTAGCTTCGGCATTTTTGCCAGCTCACTTACACGCAGTCAACTTGTGGCGGGAATTTTCTGTTTCTCAATGTTGTTTGGCCTCATCCTTGGAGGGAATTCCCTGAACGATTTTGCCACGGTCCACCTGGATAAATTCAGCATGTTACGCCTGTTTGTGGAAAATATCCATGTCTACGAACACGTGGAAGATTTCAGCCGTGGTGTTCTCGATACACGTCCATTCGTCTTTTACATCAGCGGCGCACTGCTCATGCTCAGCATGGCTGTCTTGGCCGTAGATCACAAACATTGAGCACCGAGGATGTCTAATCTAGAAAATTTCAAGTTCAGCCGCTGGTTCAATCTGGGGCATTCTCTCTTCCAATTCATTTTGGTTATCACATTATTTGTAGGCCTTAACACCCTCTCCGTAATCCATTTTAAACGGTACGATATAACGGAAGATCGAAAGTACTCTCTTTCCCCGGAAACGGTATCCTACATCCAGGGGGTTTCGGAGCCCATTCGAATAATCGTAACTCAGAGCGCAGATGAAAATGATTCCGACCTCGGAGCTTATTACACCGACATAAAGAACTTGGTTAAGGAGTATGAATACGCGGCCCAAGTAAAAGGAGCGGGGCCCATTCTCTCGGAATATATTAACGTGTTCCAACAGCGTCGCTTGGCCCAAGAACTTGTTGAGGAATTTGGGATTAACCAGGCTAACCTTGTTATTTTTGCCTCAGAGAACAAACACCGGGTTATAACCCCGGACGAGCTCTATCAATCCGAAGGAATGGAAAAAACAGCTTTCCGTGGAGAGCAGGTATTTACTTCAGCCTTGCTCGATGTTTCCAGCCCCAAGGGTATCGCCATATATTTTCTGAAAGGGCATGGAGAACGGGATATCCTTAGCGTGGATCCCATCGCGGGGTTGTCCCAATTGACGCAAGAGCTGAAACAACGAAATTTTGAAATTGACACTCTCGATTTGACGGGAGCTGAAGCACGGGTACCTGACGATGCGGATCTTTTGGTACTGGCTGGGCCCAAGCAACCCCTCATGGCCAGGGAAGTTACCATCCTGAAAGATTACCTGAACGAAAACGCCGGTCGCCTCATCATTCTGGTCGATCCAGCTGTTAACAATAATCTGGGAGACTTATTCTACCAATGGGGAATCTTAGCTGAAGACATGGTTGTCCTGGATAACGGGCCTGACTACATGATGAGCGGAGGAGACTTTCTGCTGAGGCGCTTTGACCCGGATCATCCCATCACAGAATCATTTGCTAAAAACAGCTTGTCTGTGTTGGTGGGATTGAGCCGTCCGATTCGGGCCGACATCGGAGCCCCGTTGGACGACCGCCTAACGGTCACACCTATCGTAGGTGGCTCTGAGACCAGCTGGGGCGAAAGATTCTACCGTGATGAAGCCCAAATTGGTTACCAACCAAATGTGGATCTACCTGGACCAGTCAGTATTGTGGTCGTATCAGAACGAAGCATCTCCTCCGATTTAGGAATCGATATTCCGGGCGGCCGCCTGGTGGTCTTCGGAACGTCTGACCTTATTACCAATAGCCGTTTAGCGGTTCTGGGAAATTTTACACTCTTCCTCAATACCTTGAACTGGGCTTTGGACCGCAACAACCTGTTATCCATTGCCCCAAAACCCATCAAAAA
>JAPUIL010000738.1 GCA_027297085.1 Verrucomicrobiota bacterium
CCGGAACCGATCGGGATTGTAAGGGTGCCAACTCTTCTGACGTTGTCCGTTTCGTTGTGGAGCTCGACCCTCCTCTCTTCGAAAGAATAGATTTCGGATTTTGCAGGTGATTCTCCGTTAGGTTCCGGTGAGGCGGTTTCATCTCGGCATCCGGCTGCAACAACAACCGCCACCACTGTGCTGAGCGCCGCTACGGTTTGCCTATAACCGGTATGTCTCATGTCCTGTCGCCAACGCTTGACGTTCATGGCTGCAGTCAAGCTAGCTATTGGGTTGTCAAGTTATCAATCGTGTTCCCCGTCAGCTGAGTTTGGACCAAATCGAGGGAAGAACCAAGAGAGGGTTCTAGATGAGAAGACTAGCACCAGCGTTGGACCCAAATTTTGGGTTTGGGTCACATCGACCGGTTGAGCTGGCAAGGCATTCGGTTAAGTAGCGCTGAAGAGTGGAGCAAGACTCTCTCTACACGGGGAATACGATTTCAGCGAGAAATCTTAGTCCGAAATTCCAAAACAGAGTTTATGTTTACTTCTTTGCTATACAAATCACGCGCGGAATAAAATTCTAGTACAGGGTGATCGTCCGTATGCAAGGTAGCATTGCCCGCATAATGCCGCGTACCGGTTTCGTCCAAAAGCAAAAATGATTTGAACATTCGCGGATTGAAAATTCTAATTTCAGCTAAATCCCGGGCAATGTCCGGTTCAGCAAACATTTTTGCGAGGCGTGCATCATCTATGCGCAGTTCGTCCGGCGTTCCAAGGACAATTGCGTAATAACTTTCCGAAGGTTTGCCAATCGTCCAAAGGGATGAGTGCGCAAATACATCTTGAAAAGTCCTTAAGAATATCTTAAGATCGCGCTCATCAATACCTGTGAGCGGTACCCATGCCGCGGCAATTCCGTCTTTCGTCAGCCGTGATTTTAACAAGGAAAAATATTCCCGCGTATACAAACTGCTGTTCTGCTTATAATGCAGGTTGGTGACATCTGTCGAAATCACATCATAGCGCTGGTTGGTCAAGTGAAGATAATTACGCGCATCATTGATAATCAAGTTCATGTTGGGTTCCTGAACGACCTGATGATTTTGATCCGAAAAAAGATAAGCTGATCGAACCACTTCCGGCTCAATCTCCACGCAATCCACATCTATCCCGTAACGAGTCATCGACCACGATGTCCCACCGCTTCCAAATCCGACCGTCAAGGCACGCTTAGGATTTGCATGCAACATAAGCGGCAGATGAGCCAGCATCTTGGAATCTCCTCTGGCCATCGGCAATGTCGAGGCCACTTCTTGGCCGTCGACGAATATGACCCTGTATTTAAAGCGGTTAGGAACCTCGGTGTGCCGAACACTCACCGTCGCCGAAGCCCCTGATTTATAGTGGATGACATGTTCATATTGATTATTTTGAAACCGCCACCCGGATTCCTCTTTAATCAAACGCGAATCTTTAGCGAACGGTGGTCCGGAAAAACCATAAAGAAATGAGAGTACGATCAACAGAAGACTACTGTATTGAAAAAAAGTCTTAAGCATTGAATTTTGGTATTGCACAATGAACATAGTGACTAAACATATTAGGCAACTCATACTCCCCAAAAACCCCAGCGTGCCAACCAAATCCAGGCTCGGGATAATGAAAAGACCGACTACGAAGGCGCCCAATGCTGACCCTATCGATCCGAAAAAGAATATGCGCCCACTTTCTTCTGCCAATTGCTCTGTTCTGCTAATGCATATTTGACAGACGGACGGATAGGCCATACCCATACAAAGGGAAGGCAAAAGCAAAACCACGATGGCTGAACCGATCTCAGTGATTAATACATTTATGAACGGTATATAGGTGGTTTCCGGCGTTCTATTATCAAAAATAGCTGTCCGAATTTCCGGAAAAAAATAATAAACTGGAATCAAACAAAGCAAAAAGAATGCGGTCCCCCAGTTTGCTAAGATCAGCGTCGTGGCGGACTGAACCCGTTTTCTCAACAACGGGTATAAAATAAGGCTGCCAATTGAAAATCCAGCCAGGTAAACAGCTAAAGCAATTGTAAACGTAATGATGCTGTTGCCGTTATAAATCCCGAGAATCCTAAACCATGTGACCTCGTAACCCAATGCCAAGAATCCGCAGCAAAAATAGACAGCCTTCAGGCCTCGATATGTGCGTCGGTCAATCTCACCCTCAGATGCTTGTTTCTCTCCTGAATATAATGACGATTCAAGCTCTGCCAAATTATGGCGGGATATCATCAGTGACAAAAAAATAAGAATATTCGCAAGCGCTGCCGCTACCATTGATGCCTTCATTCCCAGCACAGGAATCGACCAAAATCCGACGAAAACACAACCAATTACCGACCCCAGTGTATTGGCTCCGTAAGCAACAGCCACACTTTGGCCAATGGAGCCTCGCCACTTCCCCAGAATTCGATTCATCGCCGGAATCGTTGCCCCCATTCCCATGGTCGCCGGCAAAAGCACTAAAATTGCCATGATAAATCGCGCGCTAAAGAAGAATGGCCCGAATTGTTCGAGGCCGTGAAACCACTGCAGCTGCAAGGCATCCATGATTTCTAAATTCCACGGAACCAACAGGGCAAAGACCGCGATCCACAATTCCGTGAAGGCGTAAAAGCGAATCACATTACGAACTCTATTAATTAGTATTCCACCCAACCAACTCCCCAAAGCGATCCCGAAAAAAAATGCGGTCAAGGTGGCGGTGGTCGCTGGGGCACTGGCGCCGAATACCAGAACCATCATCCTTTGCCAGATGATTTCAAGCATGAGGGAGGAAATGCCAGACAAAAAAAACAGGAACACCATAATTTGAAAAGAGGTGCGCAACATGTGTATTAGTTTATCGCAGAATAAATGCCCGTTCTAAGCGGATAAGCATCATAAGGGTATGGCGCCTGCGAGCAGCGACGTAAGCCACTGGAATCAAGCAGGTTGGCGCCTCCCGGCGTCGTCGGACATCCTCGAGTTGGAAATTCAACAACACCCAACGAGAGGAGGCACCGATGGAACGATACATCGGCATGGACGTACACGCCGCGAGCCGGACGCTGGCGGTGATCTCGCAGAGTGGGAGACGGCTGAAGGATTTTCCGGTCGAGACGAATGGCCAGGCCCTGGTCGAAGCGGTGCGAATGATTCCGGGGCACAGGCATCTGGTTTTGGAGGAAGGGTTTCAGAGTGCCTGGCTATACGAGACGCTGAGTCCCCAGGTAGACGAGCTCGTGGTTGCCCGGGTCACGCAGAGTCGGGGCCCGAAAAGCGACAAGCGCGATGCCTATGCCCTGGCCGAAAAGCTTCGTGTGGGGAACCTCGACAAGCAGGTCTTCAAGGCGCCGCGCCAGT
>JAPUIL010000739.1 GCA_027297085.1 Verrucomicrobiota bacterium
TCCCCTGCTTTGGGGTATGTCTGGGACTTCAAGGAATGGTGCAGGCTTTCGGTGGTAACTTGAATTTGCTCGATTACCCCATGCATGGGAAACCTTCGCAGATATCAAACAACCAGTCTGGGGTCTTCGAAGATTTTCCAGAAAATTTTCGGGCCGGGAGGTATCATTCCATCTATGCGGACCGTGATAGCCTGCCGGAGTGCCTGGAAGTAACCGCACAAACCGAAGAAGGAACCATCATGGGAATCCAGCATAAAGAGTTGCCGTACGCCGCGGTGCAATTTCACCCTGAATCCATTCTGACATTAAGAGGCCAACTCGGGCTGAAACTTATCCACAATACCTTAAACACACTGACAAAGTAGCGAGATGAACCAGGAATCACAATCGAGCAAAGCCATCGGCCCGGTCATGGGAATCAGCGTAGCCATCCTGGCTTTTCTATTCTGGTTAATCTATTTCAAAACACCCGGCCAAAGTGATTCCGACTGGGTGGCAACCTTGCCGACGGTGATTGCTTCTCTGAACGCGCTAACGGCCTGTTGTCTGACAGTCGGTCTAATTGCGATAAAGCGTGGCTTAAAACGGATCCATATTGTTTCAATGATATCGGCTACCATTTCGTCGGCCGTATTTCTAGTATTCTATATCGTCTATTACCACTATCACGGGGATACTAAGTTTCTCGCCGAGGGATTTATCAGACCGGTTTATTTCATAATCCTTATCTCACACATTTTGTTGTCCATGGTCGTGTTGCCGCTAATTCTCCTCACCTTGTGGTTTGCAATCAAAAAGTACTACGATAAGCATAAGCGAATCGCCAGGTGGACATTTCCGATTTGGATGTACGTTTCAGTAACCGGCATTCTGGTATACCTGATCTTGAATAACTTCAACTCGGTCTAATCGGGGTTGTCTGCTCGTTTCGTGGAAGACGAAAAACGCATTTTTCCATAAAAGAGGAGAACAGCCCAGAAGATTATAAGGCATTACCCTTAGGGGACGTATAGGGTATTCACCTAAATTTGAATAGTAGATACTTTGTTCTTTATTTATCGGAAACTTGTGGCTTAGTGAAGTTATAGAAACGTATCCGTCGTCCTTCGATCCAAATTCGAAGGAGATACATTTCAAGAGAACCTTAGTTATCAGAAAAATACGAGTTATGAACCCTTTTACATCTACAGAAATCGTGGGCCTGCGCGTACTGCTGGTCGACGATGAAATATTCATCCGTGAAATGGGCTCCGATGTCCTGTCGATGCTTGGATGTATATCGACAGTTGCTTCAGATGGGCTGGAAGCCTGGAATATTTTTAAGGAAGATCCCACCGCATTTGATATCATTATCACCGACTACAACATGCCTGAGATGACGGGAATAGACCTGGCCTCGAAGGTATACAACATGCGGCCGAATATGCCTTTCATCCTCAGCACTGGTTTTGCCAGTGGTTTCACTGAAAAGCAGGCGCAGGATTTGGGCATATCCAGTATTTTGCCTAAACCTTACATGATTGAGCAGCTGAAGGATGCGATTATAGACGCCGTAGGAAATACTACAACCGCCTAACCCGTATTTCTCACCAAATGCGCAAATATGGGTTGAGAAGATGGTAGAAAGCGTTTTGTGAGTTTCTTCGGAAATACACTCTGTCGATATCCGTTTTGCACGCATTTTTCAGCCTTCGCCATAATGGCTACGGTCCGACACGGCGGGCTGACATGCCGAGTGTGTTCCGGTCTGCTTCGCATCAGGTCTTGTCGTCGATTCACTCCTCTGAACCTCCCTCCCGGTTTAGTTACTCATAGCAGTGCGCGCCCTCGCCTATCGATCGTCATCCTCAACATTGGTCCGATTCTGCTTTGCAGCTCGGTCATGTCGTCACTGCGTTCCTCGGAACAACTCCGTGAGAATTTCGGGTTAGCAGGATTGAAAAAAGAGGCAGTGTAAAATCAGTAAACCGAACTAAAATTTCCGGTCGCCGCTTATGAGGCCTCCCAGCAGGTCTCCTCCCAATCCTGCTACGCCTTTACTTTCGCCACGATTCTGAAACTTGGCAGCTGCGAATATTCGGTCTGCCAATCTGGAGAATGGTAAACTTTGCAGGTAGACCAAACCAGGCCCTGTGAGCTCCGCTAGAAAAAGTCCTTCCCCGCCAAACAAGGCATTTTTGAAGCCGCCTATAAATTTAATGTCGTAATTAACGCGGGGCTGTAATCCCACCAAACAACCGGTATCCACACGAAGTCGTTCACCGGAAGCCAACTGTTTCTCGATGATAGTACCTCCAGCGTGCACAAAGGCCAATCCGTCGCCGCTGAGACGTTGCAGGATAAAGCCCTCACCTCCAAAAATACCGGCCCCCAATTTCTTGGTGAATGCTATATCGATATCTATACCCTGAGCAGCACATAGAAAAGCATCCTTCTGACAGAGGAATTCGCTACCCAACTCATTCAAAGGGAGTGGGATTATTTTTCCAGGATAAGGAGCTCCGAATGCTACCCTGCCCTTGTCATGTCCTGAATACAAAAAAGTTGAGATGAAAAAACCGTCTCCCGTCAGCATGCGTTTGAATCCTTTAAAGAGGCCTCCACCGGTGTTGGTCTGCATCTGAATGCCGTCTTCCATATACATCATGGCGCCAACTTCGGCTCGGCATCCTTCCCTAGGATCGAGCTCGATCTCAACCAGTTGCATGTCGTCCCCGATAATTTTGTAATCAATAATATCTGCCATGGCTTTTTATAATGAGGTTAATAATAGGGAATTTACACAGGTAACCCAACAAAAGCTGCAACTCAATTTATTTTAAATCCGGCTTGAACAAGGACTGCTGTTTGCCGGTTCGTATCCGGTCTTTGATCTCTGAATAGATGCTTTTAAAACTGCTCATAATCCTGAGACTACGGCGTAGTGCCGATATCAGGAATCAATGAAGGTAGACTTTGAAGTCAACGACCTAATTCAAGCCCAGTTTCTTCCGCAGCTTTAGGTGGGAAGGCTGATTCTGTTCCCAATAATATGAGCGGAGTTGGTGAGTCCGCCGGGCCGTGGTGGTTAGAATCTTGTCCCCACGGTCTGGATACGACTCGGACCAGCCAATGATCTCGTATGGGGCTTTGGCTTCGAATTCTATTTCGAGACTCCGGTTTAGATCTGGATAGGTCAGTGAGTAGGTACGCCGGCCTTTGGAAACAGAAGAGAGTTTAGCGGTTACTGCATAAGGTTGAATAGCTTGATGTTTCAACCGTAGGAAAGCACTTGAAGGAATCATCTCAAAATTTTCAGTCGGCAATGAATCAGGATTCAGTCGAAGGCGATTCCAAATACCATCTTCATGAGGAACAAGCGGTAGCTCGAGATCTACATCACCATCTGACTGGAAATAAGACCGCAGCTCGGTCTCCCACAATTGATCACGTTGGTTCCACTGGTTAAACACCTGGCCGCACCAATCCTGCACAGAGGTTGTCACTTTGAAGGTGGGCAACGATTTTTTGTCATCCATTCTGCTGAATACGGAGGTCATGATAGAATAATCATAGACCCCGGTTTCAAAACGTTTGAATGCGTTGAGTTTCAGGACAGGAACTGCACTGGGATCCCGACCGGAATCGTCCTTCACCTGGGCGGAAGCAGAAAACGGTTCGGTGACAAAAAGTAGTATGGCATCTCCGCTATGGATGGCTCCGTACCGCGCTTGTTTCAATTCGTATCGAGAGATCTCAGCCAAACCGCTTGACCAATAATCGCTAACGGATTCCTCGCCAAACGCGCGTTGCTGGATGGTACCACTAAAAAAGAGAGCTAGAATAATGGCTGCAAAATTAATTTTCAGTTTCATGAGTTGAACCTCCCTGGTGAGGGTTAATCGAGAAATGATCTGTTTATATTGATAATAATGGAATCAAGCAAAGAAAAGTTGGAGACTGTGGACAATCACCTCTATACAAAGATGCTTCTATAGCTCTCCTTGAGTTGGGGGAGGAAGATGAATTTACCCTATTGTTTCAAAAAATCGAGTACCGAGTAACAAAGTTGCGACACAGTTGCTACAAGGGGAGCGAAGAATAACAGTGATGAAGAGCAAG
>JAPUIL010000074.1 GCA_027297085.1 Verrucomicrobiota bacterium
TATGTTCCAACTATTAATTTCCGAATCATAGGCTCGATAATTCATTCCCAACATCAATAGCTTTCCAGAGGCATCAACCATTCTATATTCATCTGCGATTACGTATCCATCGAGAATATAGCGTCCTTCCCACATTGCTTGAAGTTGAGAAAAGCTTCCATCTTCCTGTTTTAAGGTAACCTCACAGTTCCACTTCCCGATAAGAAAAGCAAATGTTGAAAGTTGGATTGGTGCGTTTGGATTGGGTTTCCCGTAGTTGGTTGAATCCATAATTATGAGTATTCTCCAGTTGGTCTTGGACTTGAGCATGCCCATGATAATAACCCCAAAATGTAGCAAGACAGATGATGAGTAAATGCCATCTCATAATATGAGAACGTACAAAATTTATAGACCTAACATCTGATTAGACTGCACTCAGCCGTGTTTAAATTCCGCTTTTCGGAATCTCCAGCTCTTTGGATTCCGCTTATTGGCGGGATTCCAGGGAGCGGAACCATGAAGCGGGATACCGCGTGTCGCGGTCTAACACGCAGACCGCTGCGGATTCTCAGAATCCCGTTGTGATCGGAATCCTAGAAAGCGAGACGCGATTCGTTTCCTAAAGTATAGCTGGCTCTATAACTCTATCCGCAACGTACATCGCCCGCGCAAAGCCCGCGCGACGTGAAACGAGAAGACCCCACCGGCGCCCCGCTCGCTCAACCGGCCTCACGCTCAACCAGGTAGTAAAGTACCGGGATGCTCGTCAGCACGAAGATCGTGCCGCCACTAGGCCGCGCTGATCGTCGCCAGAGCGAGCGCGTTCCAGATCGGCGTTTTCTTGCGGTGACCCTTCGTGTTCAGCTCATCGACGCACGCGAAGTAGGGCAACTCTGCATAGCCACCTTCCTCGCGGATGCTTCCGGCGAGTATCAGCCCATCGGATCGGTGGAAATCGACGCGTCGCGCAACACCGAAGGCGCGCCCTGACGGGAACGACGCCACGCCGTCGCCGGCGAAGCTATTGTCCAACGATCCGTCGGCGTTGTGTTTGGCCACGGCCATGTCACTTCTTCCGAAGTCCTCAGATTTTGAAGGTGACTCCCAAAATCTTAAGGATTCATGTTTTCCTTGGCCCATTTTGCAAACGTCGTGAAACCATCGGGACATAACTCCTTGGCCAATGCAATCTTTTCATCGGCATCGGGTCCAAAGTAAGTGTAATCTTCAAAGTAGTTCATCATTTCTCTCAACTCTTGGGCACCAGGGAAGGGAAACGAGTCGAACACCTCATTAGGGACCTGATTGACCTTAATATTGTGGCCCTGAGAGTTCAGAGTATCCACCATTTCTTGCCAGCTCATAACTCCCGGGGTCATGGCGAGGTGTTGCCCCTTGCCAACTTTATCTGGTTGTTCAAATACTTGAGCTACCAGCTTACCGAACTCGGAAATATCACCATTATGGATGCATTTTTTCGATGGATCCATTGGGACAGTCCACGCCTTGCTTCCATCCTCCTGCGGCTGTGGTGCCATCATCGTGAGGAAGTTTTGGTAGTACATGGGGGCTTCAACAAAGGTGTAGTATGGAAAGTCTGCTGCCTCGACCTCGGTGTCGACGAGGGCCTTGTTAGTGAAGTGAACTACCTCATATTTACCACTGGAGATCTCTTGGCTGTTCGGGAGAGTTGACCAGACAAGATGTTGGACTCCTGCGGCCTTTGCTACCTTTACAGCAGCCTTTGCTTGCTCGTATTCGTTTGCACCAGTGAAAGGATCCCAAAAATTGGTTACGAGAAAAGTACCATAGGCATCCTTGAATGCAGACTCTAATGTTTCTGGTTTATTCAAGTCTCCCTCAACAATCTCACATCCTTGAGTGGCTAGTGCCTCGGCTTTGTCGCTATTAGGATTGCGGGTTAGCACTCGCACTGAAAATTGTCCACGAGCGAGTAGCTCTTTCACAATCCCTCCACCCTGAGCTCCGGTGCCACCGACAACGGCAATGATTTTCTTAGACATATAATTCTCCCGAATGAATTGTGAATAAACGGAGTATTGTTCAGCGAATATACTCTATTAGAACAAGCTCCCATTACTTGACTTGTGGGTCTGCATTTTACTCGAAGTTTCCATCAAAAAAATACTAAGTTTTGACTTCTGTTTCCCAGCCAAATAGATCCAGTATTTCAATGAATATGAGGAGCATTTCCTCCTGTTCCTCATTCCCGCGCTTTGTTTGTTTTTATTTGAATTCATGCGCATCCATACGCGCTTGAGGCGTTTGCCTTAGCGCGTCGTCAATCTATAACATCAGTCCACCGGAAGCTTGCACGATTTGGCCTGTAATCCATCCCGCTTCATCGCCGGCAAGCAACAGAACGGCTTTCGCTATATCTGAGGGTTCTCCGAGACGCCCCAGCGGAGTTTGCCCTACCATCATCGTCAGCATCTGCTCATCTGATCGGACTCCGGTGGACATATCCGTCGCTGTCAATCCAGGCGCGACCGCGTTGACTCGAACACCACTGGGTCCATATTCGGCGGCAAGGTTTCTGGTTATGTGATCTACCGCCGCCTTGGATGACGCATAGACTGAGGAGCCTGCCATGACACCGCTAGACACTGTACTTGAGATATTGATAATGGAGCCTTTGGTTTTGATGAGGTGAGGCAGCGCTTCACGAGATAGCGCTAGCGTAGCGAAAACATTGGTTCGGTAAATACGTTCAATTTCCTCATCACTGGTTTCCATTAGGGGACCCATCGAAAACGCACCGGCATTGTTCACTAGCACATCCAGTTGTCCACATTTCGCTATGGCCTCATCGACGATAGCCTTAGGCTCTCCGCTTTTGCTGACATCTCCCACAACAAAATGTGCGGAGGTACCCAGTTCCTTCGTTGTCGCTTGCAGCACCGATTGCCGCCGTCCGGAAATGACCACTTTCGCCCCTTCCGCTAAGAAGACAATTGCCGTCGCTTTACCAATTCCTGTCCCACCGCCGGTAATTAGAACCACTTTGTTTTCAAACGCTTTCATTTTGCTCTCCTTTTGAATGGTTAATCTTAAATGTTCCGAGGTTGGTCACAACTCCGGCCACCTTTTTTAATCACCTATTGGTCGCCGGGTTACATCCCGACGAAATAAGTGTAGTGGCCAAAAATATGATAGTCGTTCCTGACAACGAGGGAAAAATGTCTCCTTGATCTAATTTCATAATTTTTCCTTTCTGAAAGAGTATTTCGCACAATACGTTTGGCTCTTTATGTGTTTTTGTTGGACTTAGCGTTTTTTAATAAGGGACTTAGAAATAAACCGATGTGTCATCCTCGCGAACGCGGCATCAATAAGCTTCGTGGTAACCCTGGATTCCGGAATGCCGGACCACCGTTTTCACGGGATGACATGGCAAGTCCATGGAATCCATATTGAGCCTTATATTTTATTCACTATGACATGGTATTTGCTGATCAGGGAACCTTCACTTATTTCTTCACCTGATAGCATGATCAGGCCGCCAAGGAAATGGGCCCATCCAGTCATCCAACAGTAGTCGCCAGGCGTTCATCTCCAGCCACTGATCATACATGGC
>JAPUIL010000740.1 GCA_027297085.1 Verrucomicrobiota bacterium
ATACTCCAGGCCATCTATGTATTCCTGCACAATAATGTCGTCCCGGCTTTTTTCAAAGTAGGCTCTCGCTTGTTTTTTTGACCGAATAACCGCTACACCGAACCCTCGCTCACCCACGTCTGGTTTTAAGACCACAGGATAACCCAGTGCGCTATTTTGCTGCAGGGCTTCGAGCCGTTCCATCCGGGCCTCCGGAGTAAGAGACTGTGGAATGACGGCGAATTCGGGTATCGTTACGCCAGCCGGCTGGAGAGCTTTTAAAATTTGTTGCTTGGATTCAAGGACAAGTCCGCTCAAAGGCATGCCGGGATTGGTCGCGGTAAACCAGGCAAAAGAGCGATGTTTCAAACCAAGCCAGGCAATATAAATAACAACCGGAGGATAAAACATCCAAAGCGGCCAAAACTCCCAACGCGAAATCCGGAGCCACTTGCCCCACAAGAGTCTGCGTCCTCGACGATTGAACATCGGCACCACAATTTTCAGGAGAACAAACAACAACAATACAACCGTAAGTAACCCGCTGAGAGCGTAATGCTGGTACAGCTCGAACCATCCCAACATTTGCCCTCCCAGAAAGGTGCTGAGTCCGACCAACAAAGGTGTCCAAAGAATGGCGGCGAAAAGAAAGTAAACCGAGAATCTGAGTATGCCCACACCAAGTACTCCAGCAGTAAAGTAGGTTGCCAAACGTGTACCTGGAAAAAAGCGGGTAATGAAGATGAGTATGAATCCGCGCTTCTCAAACCACTGGGAGCTACGAACGATATCGGCTTCAGATACAAACCATTTCAACGGAGCTCGACGAACGAAGCCTCGACCCAGCCAACGGCCCGCCAGATAGAGTAGGATATCGCCGATAAAGATGCCCGACAAACAGGCTGTCATGGCTGGAATCAAGCCCAGCACACCCTTTGCCACCAGTAGTCCCGCGCTGATGCAAGTAAGGTCCTCACTTACAAATGTGGCGACTGCCAGCAATAACCAGAGTGCGGCCAGGCTGATGCCTTCCAATGAGCGTACCTGGAATCCAACTACATCGTTCGCCTCACGAACACGATCTTCTGTTGCTTGAGCTCGAGTTCGTGTAGCGCCTTGTTCCGTACGGTTGATAAAATCGATCATCGGAGGTGCAGTTATGCTCGGGCGTGTGATGATAAACATGTGCCCTGCCTGGAGCAGAGTCAGCTCGCTGTGAGGAATAATGCGGTGGTGTTCCATCGCCGCCTCAATGGGAACCAGGTTGTCGCCCGCTGCGTGCAGGATAAGGGTCGGCACTTCGATGCGCTCGAGGTATTCCCGCAGGGGTCGCTGATCGGTATCAAAAAAGTTGCGAGCGTAGGATACGTTCAGAATGGCGTTATCCATCCAACCAAAATGAGGCACGCACTCCTGCAAAAACCAAAGGCCGGCCAACTGGGCTCCATGTATGGAGTGGTTGATCAGATAGTCTCCAAGAAGTTCCAACTCCTGTACCCCGATAGAGGATACAAGTTGGAGAGACCTGATTTTTTCCGGAAAGGCATGCACATATTCGATAGCTACACCGCCTCCCATGCTGTATCCGGCCAGGTGAAATTGGTCGATACCGAGTTGATTCATGAGCTGGTCGAGATAGTAGGCGTGGGCTAGAATGGAATAGTCCTCGACCTCCAGCGTGGATCCTCCAAAACCTGGAAGATCAGGAATGATAAGTCGAAACTCCCCTTTGAGGGCATTGGTGATGGACATCAACGACGAGGATGCCACGGGACTTCCATGAAGTATAACAAGTACAGCTGCGTTTGTGTCGCCTGATTTTACATCCAAGTAGGCCAGGTTGACCATGGACGCTAGTGCGGTAGACCCCTTCATTTCCTGAACTTCAACAAAAACCTGGCCAGTGAGATAGGGAAAATGATCCGGCTTGGTTACCCGTACCAGATGCGAGATGATTAGCACCACCAGGTAAAGTAGCAGCAGCGATTTCAGGGAAAATAACCTGAGGCGTTTGGGTGAATGGGGCATATTCAGCTGCGTGGAATCGTAAGTATTTGAGGCGTGTCGAGGAATGCCTTATCATCCGGTCTGGCTTGATAGCGCATGCGGACTTCTGTATCTGTAACGTCAATTCGACTTACACTCACAGTTTTTGCGTCGGGTCGTGCCATCAGAACTGAATAGGCATCCGGCTCGGGCCGCGTGCCTGTATGAAATCTTTCCATCGCCTGAACCTGGTCGTTGGCCAAGGCCACTTCTTCTACAAAAAGAGCCTTTCTTCCTTTCACTACTCGTGAAGTTTCAAAAGAAGAAGTGGTGATGGGTAGGTCTACCCAATTCGGATAGGAAACGATTATTGTTTGCCCGTCCCAGGTTAATAAGAGAGCAGTGCCCGAACAATCAACGGCCAGGAAATGCAGGGGCGGGTAGGGGGCGAGATCCAATTTATCAAACACCGCTTCCACTTCAGGCAGATCTTTGCTCGATGCGAATTTAAGCGGGAGCTCACCCCGGGTTTGGCGAATGCCCGGTTGGTAGTGAATCTGTTTCTCGTAGTAGTTGAGCAAGCCCAAGGTCAACCCGTGTTCGTTGACTAGTAACCAAGTGCCTCCACCTTCTGGATCAAGGGGACAGATGTATTGAGTCTCCTCGGAGGTTCCGATTTTTGGAGGAAGTCCCGGTTGACGATTGCGGCTTTCGTCCCGGTTAAAAAATAACGTGTATTCGTTAAGCTGGCTATACCAACTTACTGTGCACATTGAGCGTCGCGAGATTTCCTGAAGCGCAGAGTGGATGGAGCCACCCCAAATTCCGCAGGTAGCTCAAGACCGTCGCGTGCGCATAGCGTAGCAATAAGAGCGTAATGGTGGATGGTATGGCTGATTAGAAATTGAAGTTCACGACCCAGGCTGGAGTGACTCCAGCGGTTGCTTTCTTCACGATCAGCACAACTGTCCATTTTCACCTTTAGTGGCTGGTCGAGGTCCGCGGTGGCTATGGAGCTCAGAAAATCTATCAGTTCCTCCATTTTAGAAGCTGCGTATTCCGGATTGGTCTCTAGAAACTCGTCCCGGTTGCGGGCATCATAGTCGACTGAACCCAATTTGAGACCTTCCTCTAAACAGAAAAAGTGATCCAGATTATGTCTGACATGACCTCCAATGGTAGAGTCATAACAACTTGGATGAGCGCGTGTAAATGTATCCGGCGTCAATCGAGCCATTAACGCGATGCCCTGTTTAAGGCAAACTACGGTATCTTCTAAGATTAGTTCCATTGAAAGAGGGCTATCGGCATTACAAACTTAAGTGAGTGCATTGTGGAGCTAAAATCCATATTTAATCAAGGTTTCTATGGGACATCCCGTATCTGACGGATGAGCATTCCCATAAATTCCACACTCCAACCGGATTTTGGAAATGTTAGGCGAATCAGACCCTCTTTTATCAGGGCACGGTTCGAGCCCCGTCTGCCGGATTTAGCAGCAGAAATGGACTTGGCCCGGAATGCCACTCGGTTAAGCGTTTGTTCTATATATATCCGAAGCAATGCCGGCGTCGGGGTCATTCCTTGCAATCGCCGTGCCTCGCCATAGCCTTTCCAGGCGACGGCGGGAGCTTGCCTGTCCTGAGCATCGTCGAAGGGTCGAAGGGATGCGGGGTTGAAGGTTTGACCCCCTTGAAGACCCCCTTGAAAAAGAAAAGGAAGGAACCGGACCGCAGTTTGGCCCAAAATAGCCTTAACCGAGTGGCATTCGCTCTAAGCCCTGTCTTTCTTGATGTTTCCTCTATCTCTCCGCTCCACCTGTCTCGCCGAATCAGAGAGAAGGCGGTTGCCCTTCGCCCTTTGCCCAATT
>JAPUIL010000741.1 GCA_027297085.1 Verrucomicrobiota bacterium
AACTTGAAAACCAATTGGATATCAGAACATAAGCAGCTTTCATATCCGAATTATAACATTCGATACATGGGCGCATTTAATCGACTTATCGATGTCGGCTGTTGGCCGAAAGCACTAGTTCCCTGTAATACGATGAAGGTCTGCTAACGGAAAATTGCTCGGTAATGGAGGGTGAATTCTTAAAATTTTAGGTTCACCACCAACGGTAGGCAGTAAATTCTCCAAAGCAGTCGTTAAGAATTCAGAGATCAACGGCTCCTCCCGACCCGAAACGGACGCCCAGCTGGTTATGATTTCCCGCGATAATCTGGACTAAAACCTTCGGGAAGAAAGTCATTTTTCTGTTAATTAGGTATACTGTCCCCGGGATTCGTTAGGCTTTCGACCCAAAGGGCAATTACCCAGCCTTGCGGCCTTAGCGCACTATCACCAAAGTGAGGAGAAAAATGATGAGAATCTACGACCGAAATCGACAAAAACAACTCGATCAATACGTTGAAAAGTTATTCCACAAGCGCATAAATCGCCGGGAATTTATACGCCGAGGGACGGTGCTGGGCATTTCCGCGGTATTTTTGGCCGATATCCTGGCTCTGCATAAAAAAGCCTTCGCGGCGGAGGGCCCGTCCCCCGAGGTTCTGGAAAAGATCAAAAAAGAGGGCGGAGAACTGTTTGTGTACAACTGGGAGGAATACATTCACCCGGACACCATTCCCAATTTTGAAAAGGAATTCGGTGTAAAAGTTACCTATGACACCTATCCGGGAAACGAACAACTGCTGGCTAAACTCCAGGCCGGTGGCTCACGATATGATATCGTGGTCCCCACGCACAATTTTGTGCCTATTCATGTTGGCCAGGGACTTATGGCCCCATTGAATCATGAAAATATCCCGAATTTGAAAAACATCACGCCCAGGTTTCTTGATACCTCGGTCGATCCGGGCAACAAATATACGGTTCCCTATCTTTGGGGGATGACCGGCATAGGCCACAACACCAAGTACACCAAAGATGATCCCAATAATGATAGCTGGGCGCTCATGTTCGAAAGTGGTCCGAAACTCTACTCCGGGAAGTTGGCATTTACAGACGAAAGAGAAGAGGTCATAGCAACCGCTCTGGCATATCTGGGGTACTCGGTTAACAGCCATAACAAGGATGAGTTGATGGAAGCCGGTGAGTTGTTGATCAGTATCAAACCCCACGTGAAAGCCTTTTATCCCGGAGCAGACGAGACAAAGGCTCTAATTACGGAAGACATCATTGTTGGTCACGAGTGGAACGGGGAAGTTGTCAAGGCCAATAGAAAGAACCCGGATGTTAAATGGTTGCTACCCAAAGAGGGGGGAACCGCCTGGTTTGATAACATGGCGATCGGCAAGGATGCACCTCACAAATTTACGGCAGAGATATTTATAAATTACATGCTCAGACCGGACGTGTCGGCAAGTAATTCGGACGAAGGCGGCTACGCGACGCCAAATCGTGTAGCTATTGAGAAATATGTGCCCGCGGAGATTGCCCAGAATCCGGGAATTTACCCTACAGATAAGGAACTTGCGCGACTCGAATTTCTCGCAGTACTCCCGGATGAAATATTACCAATCTACGATGACATCTGGATCCGGTTATTAGCCGCCTAAGAAGAGTCACAGGGTCACATACGAAGGGAAGGGTTATGACTCAGTGAGCAAGTTTCTGAGCCTCCAGGATCGGAGCGCTGGAGGTTCGATTTTGCTACGACTGGTTACCCGAAAATCCAGCGCACCGAGTGTCGCTCGGCTGGATAAATTTCCGTTCGTGATCGCTATTAACTGAAATTGAAGGTATTCAATTTGTATACGTTGAGAAGATCCCTCCTCCGCTTTTTCAGAAACCACCCTGCTTTCAGGATAGGCGCGACATTGAGCCCATCAGCTTTCTGGTTGCTGATATTCACGCTGATTCCGATGGGAATCGTAGTTTATTACAGTTTTCTGACCCGGGGGCCTTGGGGGACCGTCCTCTACGAGTTTTCGCTCGAAAGCTATCGGCTGATTCTGGATCCGCTGTTTCTCAAGATTTTCGCGCGTTCGTTCAAACTGGCATTTTTGACAGTCGCTATCTGTCTGGTGGCAGGCTATATGATCGCGTACTGGATTGCTTTCTACGGTGGAAAGCGCAAGAACTTCTTGATGTTCCTGGTCATTCTACCGTTTTGGACCAGTTACCTAGTGCGAATTTATGCCTGGATCGCCCTGTTGTCCGATCACGGCCTGATCAACAATTTCCTGATCGAATTCCACCTGATCGATGCACCACTACCCATGTTGCATAATGAATTTTCCGTGTTGATTGGTCTGGTATACACGTATCTGCCATTTATGATTTTGCCCCTGTATGCATCTCTCGAGAAACTGGACCGTTCGGTTTTGGAAGCGGCTGCCGATCTGGGGGCTACCGCGAAAGAACGATTTTTCCAGATCACTCTGCCGTTGACCAAAGGCGGTATGCTTAGCGGGTCGGTGTTGGTATTTACTCCGGCCATAGGCGAATACCTGATTCCAGAGTTGCTGGGCGGGGCCAAGGTGATGATGATCGGGAAGTTCATCGCGCTAAAATTCACCGGACTACGCCACTGGCCGCTGGGATCGGCATATTCCCTCCTGCTGTTAGCGCTGACTCTGGTCCTCCTCTATGTTTACATGCGAGTTGGAGGCGGTAAAGAGGCCTTCCAGGAGCAGCGATGAACCAGACTTCACCTCGTCTTTTAACCATAGGATGTTTTTCCTTATTCGTGTTCATGTACGCGCCTTTATTGGTGGTAATCGTATTTTCCTTAACGCCCACCGAATACGGTGTGAGTTGGCAAGGGTTTACCTTAAAATGGTATCAGGCTGTATTTGATAACAAGAATATTCAGGCCGCCTTGAAGGTGAGTCTCATGGTGACAATTCCTGCTGTGCT
>JAPUIL010000742.1 GCA_027297085.1 Verrucomicrobiota bacterium
GTCGGAATTGTCCTTGAAGCTTAACAATCTTGGTGACCATACTATCACTATGGTTTAGAAAAACTCCTCGTTTTTCATTAGACCAGACTACCCCAAAAGAATTACCCAGGAGAATGGATTATGTTATTCGATAGAAGCAAAAGAATCGCTGTCATTTTGGTAGCAACTGTATTATTTTCATTGATTGGTTTTGGGCAGCGTGAGCGCCCGCCCTTGCCAGATCCTACCCACGCCAATGTGGCTTATGGCGATCATCCACAGCAAGTGATCGATTTCTGGCAAGCCGACATCGGAGCGCGAGGACCGCTGGTGGTTTACATTCACGGAGGTGGATTTTCCGGCGGTTCGAAGGATTCAATCGGTGCCGCCAAAGTGGAGGCATTTTTGGCAGCCGGCATTCATGTGGCCACGGTTGAATATCGCCTTCTGAAACATGCCAAGCTTCCTGCCGCTCATGATGACGCGGTTCGTGCCATCCAGTTTATTCGTTCCAAAGCCAGGGATTGGGCTATCAATCCTAATTTGATCGGAGCTTTCGGTGGATCCGCCGGTGCCCAGCTGGTCGCGTATCTTGCTTGGCACGACGATATGGCCGATCCAGAAAGTTCTGATCCCATTGCGCGGCAATCAACGCGTCTTGCCTGCGTTGCACCGTTAAATGGCCAGGCAACGATGGACTTCGATTGGTGGTTAGAAAACATTCCAGGTTACGATGAACCCCATCGGCAGATAACAGAATTCACCGACTTTTCCGGTATCGCGCGTCAGGTCCTCATTAAAGAGCTGTCCATTATCAACCACATCAGCGCTGATGATCCTCCAGTTTTCATGCGTTATGGCATGAAGCCGGATGACCAGATTCCGGAGAAGAATCCCAGCGGATGGAAAGTTCACCACGTCAACTTCGGTATCGCTATGGAAGATAAGCTTCGTAGAGCGGGGGTGGAAGTCACACTCAAATACCCGGGCCCCGAGACACGTTATAAAAGCGAGGTCGAATTCTTTATCGATAAACTTGCCTGGCAAGGTGAGCGGGAAAAATACTAGGATTACGAGGCCGCTACTTTTAAGGGGAAGTCGGGTGAGAAAATTGACTACCAGCTCTTGAAACCGCGTAATTTTAATCCCCGCAAAAAATATCCCTTGGTCGTCTTCTTGCACGGCAGTGGTGGTCGAGGACCGGCTAATATTCGCAATGTTACCGACGCAAGTGTCCCCGGTCAGTTAGCTTCTGACGACGTCTATGGCAAACACGATGCCTTTTATTTGGTGCCTCAATGCCCCGGTCCCAACTCTTGGGCGCAAGGAGAGTGGATGAACCAACGGCCTAGGACTCGCCCGAGTAAGCAGGACGTTCTGTATGAGTTGATAGACGATACGATCGCGAGTAATCGTATCGATACCCGGCGGCTCTACATAACTGGTCTATCTATGGGTGGCTTTGGCACTTTCAGCGCGGTTTCAGCCCGGCCCGAATTCTGGGCAGCTGCCGTTCCTGTTTGCGGCGGATGGGATCCCGCTCAAGGCGAAATACTAAAAGACACTCCCATGCGCGTCTTTCACGGTGACGAGGACAAATCGGTAGATGTTAAATACTCGCGTGATATGTTCGCAGCTATTCAGGCGGCCGGAGGAGATATCGCATACACCGAATACCCCGGCGTGGGTCACAACTCCTGGCTAAAAGCTTACTGGGAACCCACCATGTGGAAATGGATGTTTAAGCAGAAGCGGTAATTAAATTTTAACTTGCGCAGAGGCGCGGAGCCGCTGAGTTTTTCCAAAGATTAAAAAGCATCTATGCATCTGCGTGAGATTTCGATAGTTTTCGCTTCCCAATTCATCCTTCTGCCTTCTACCTTCATCCTTATGAAACTCACTACCCTGATTACTCTGGCCTCGATTGTTCTTGGACTTGTTTCTCTAAACGCTGCTGATGATCGGCCCAATATCCTATTCATCTTTACCGATGACCATGCGCCGCACTCCATCAGTGCCTACGATGGTTGGTTGAAGAAAGTGCGGGCCACCCCGACTATCGATAAGCTGGCCGCGGAAGGCATGCTCTTTGTAAACAGCTTTTGCACCAACTCCATTTGCGGTCCCAGCCGTGCGGTCATTCAGACGGGAAAGCACAGCCACAAGAACGGGTTCATGAACAACGGAAACTCCTTCGACTGGAATCAACAGACCTTCCCCAAGCTGCTTCAAAAGGCCGGTTACCAAACTGCCATTTACGGCAAGTCGCATTTGAAAGGGAAACCTCAAGGCTACGACTCCTGGGCTGTGCTACCGGGTCAAGGCCTGTATTACAACCCCGACTTTATTACGCCCGAGGGGCAAGTAATGATTGAGGGCTACTGCACCGACCTGGTCACCGACATGGCGGTGGATTTTTTGAAGGAAGAGCGCGATGACGATAAACCCTTCATGCTCATGGTGCAGCACAAGGCGCCTCACCGGAACTGGATGCCCGCTTTGCGTCACCTCGATCTGTATGATAATATCGTCATCCCCGAACCGGACACCTTGTTCGATAATTGGTCTGATAATGCTTCGGCAGCGCGTCACCAGGAGCTGGAAATCGACAGGCACATGCACATTAATTTTGACCTCTTCGTGGACTTGACGGCTGACTTTGAGGACCCTACTCCGAATAAGCCTGCGGATCGTTCTGCCTGGAACAACATGAAACGCATGACCCCTGAGCAAATGAAGGCCTGGCGCGCCGCCTACGGTCCTCGGGATGCCGCACTTCATGCCGCCAATCTTAAGGGTAAGGATTTAGTGCGTTGGAAGTATCAGCGGTATGTGAAGAACTACCTGCGCTCCCTGAAGGGTGTAGACGAAAGTGTTGAGCGCTTACTGGCCACGCTCGCGGAGTTGAGCCTGGATGAGAACACCATCGTTATCTATTCTTCCGATCAGGGTTTCTACATCGGAGACCACGGCTGGTTCGACAAACGTTGGATGTACGAAGAGTCACTCAAGATGCCGTTTATTGTAAAATGGCCCGGTACGATCAAAGCAGGTTCAAAAAACCACCTCATGATCCAAAACCTCGATTATGCCCCAACATTTCTGGATGTCGCCGGCGCGTCCATTCCGGCTGATATTCAAGGGGTAGCCTGATTGCCTTTACTGAAAGGAGAGCGACCGAACGACTGGCGCAAAAGTATCTATTACCACTATTACGAATACCCCAGCGTGCACATGATTCCACGCCACTATGGTATTCGAACCAACCGC
>JAPUIL010000743.1 GCA_027297085.1 Verrucomicrobiota bacterium
CGGTTCATAGGGTAGATATTTCAATAGATGCCAAAACGCACTATCATAAAAATCTAACAGAATTCTACCTCATACTGGAATCAGAGGCAGACGCCTACATGGAACTGGATGGCGAAAAGTATCCGGTCAAATCTATGAGCACTATCATGATCAAACCCGGCTGCAGGCATCGAGCGGTTGGAAAAATGAAAATCGTTAATTTTTCAGTTCCCGCATTTGATCCGGAAGACGAATGGTTCGATTGATGAGTTTACGATATTTCCTGATTGCCGAGCGGAAATAACGCTTGCAATTGGGTTCTTCCAACCTAGCTTCCTCCACTTTAAATCAAACCTCGATACGAGCGATGTCTAGAATTTGTGCAATTACAGGAAAACGACCCGTCACCGGTGGATCCATATCCCGGAAAGGTCAAAGCAAGAAAAGTGGCGGTATAGGTATGCACGTCACCAAATCAAACAAGCGTGTTTTTCGCCCCAACTTGCAACGCAAACGCGTTCGTCTGCCTAACGGCACAATAAAGCGTATCTGGATCTCCGTTAAGGCGTTGAAGTCCGGAAAAGTTGAAATCGTCTAAGACACACAATTCGGTACAATTTTTAAACCCGGCGTAATCAGCCGGGTTTTTTTATGCCTGTTTCGCCGTTGCGCCTTGTTGACGGTACCAGCCAATCTGAACAGCACCCACTATTAATTGAATGGGGTGAAAAACCAATACAGGTAAAAGAATTACGCCGAACAAAGGATCGGAACCAAACAAAGAAATCCCCAAGGGCACTGCTGCCGCCGAGGTTTTCTGAGTGCCACAAAAAAAATAGCAACCTGGTCCTCATGCGAAAACCTAAAGACCTTAACCAGCCAGGCACACAAGACGGTAACGAATAAGAATATAGCCGAACATAGAACGGCCGTCAAAAACACCATACTTCCTCCCTGCCCAACCCAAACTCCACCAACAACGGAATTCGAAAAGGCCGCAAAAACGAAAAAGACGATCACCAACTGATTAAAATAGCCCATAGGTGTTTTTATCTTTGCCACTACATCCTTCCACAACAGATGTGCAACTTGCCCGAGGAAAAACGGAAACAGAATTAATTTGGAAAGGGTTAGCAGAACGTTTCTCAAATCCCCCATCTGCCCGGTTCCTGCCTTTACGAAAACTGTCATCCAAAGCGGAGTAATCAAAACCCTCGCAATATTTGCAACCGTGGTATCGAAGAGGGCGACCGCAGCATTCCCTTCAGCCTGTGAAGTATAAATAATGGCCGAAGTAATGGTAGTCGGAAAAACAGCCAGAAAGAAGAATCCAATCCTTAGAGCCTCAGGCATATGCCTGGCCCAAAAAAAATCGCCAATGAGAATCAGAACAGGAAAAACCAGGAAGATAAAAATCTGAGTAAATAAATGGGCCTTCCACCGCAGCATGCATTTGGCCAGGACCTCCGAAGGCAGAAACCAACCCTGAAAAAAGGAATACCAGGACAATCCCGATTTTCGAAACGATCTCGCTATGCAGCTTACCTTCACTCGAGCCCCACTCCGGAAACTGAAAGGCCAATATCAACGCACCAGCCAAGGCTATCACGAACCACTGTTTTCGGATCAACTCTCTCATCCCATCTTGGGCATTTCTCGCTTTAGAAATCGCATAGCTAGATCGCGAAGTTGATCCATTTCCCGGAAATTTGATAACCACAACACGAAGAAATAAATCGCCACCGCGATGGGAATCACCACGAGAACCAACACCGCAGCTTCCCCTTTCTCAGTAAACGGTAGATATACCACTAGCTCTTTGAGTAAAAAAATCGCTCCTACCATCACCACAGATCCACCTAAAATCTTCGATAGGTCAGCCAACAGGTCTTTAATAAGGTTGCACTGCAAGAAGTGTGACAGCAATCCGGTCAAAAGAACCGTCTGCCCAAGAATAGCCAACACATTGGCGATAGCCAAACCAATCACTCCCAATGGCCACATAAGCGTCAGGCTTAGTACGAGGTTTAACCCGAAACTGAACACCGCCACTCTCATCGGAGTCCTGGTATCTTTGTGAGCGTAAAAGCCACGCACTAGCAAAGCCACCATGGAATACAGTGGTAGTCCGAGAGAAAACGCCCACAGCAACGGAAGCGTCAACGCTGTATCTGTAGCCCTGAAAGCACCCCATTCGAATAAAAAACTCAGTATTGGTTCTCCCAATACAAAAAACCCAACGGTGGCAGGTATGGTGATGGCAAACATCAAACGCAGGGCCTGCTGAAATGTCACTGTGAATTCATTCTTATTATTCCGCGTCGCCCACTTCGAAAGAATCGGGAAATAAACCGTAGCGATTGCAATGGAAAAAATTCCTAAAGGCAGTTCGACCAATCGATTCGCCAGGTAATATATAGAAACCGCAGACTCGTCCAGAATGTGAGCCAAGGATCTAGAAATGAGGATGTTAATCTGAATAACGGAAGCCCCCAAAATCCCTGGCAAGAGCAACCGCCCAAATTCCCTGACCTCGGGACTCGGTTTGAAATCCAACTGAAATCGCCACCCTTCGCGGCGCAAGGCAATCCAGGGAACCATCAATTGCAGGCATCCGCCAAATAACACTCCGCAGCAGAGCCAATACATTCTATACAGGGGCACCTCAGTGGCAAAATAGCCCAGCCCTCCCAGGAAAAGTATTATGGAAAGGTTTAGCCATACCGCCGTGAGCGCTGGAATCGCAAATCGGTGAAGCACATTCAGAGCCGCGGCGAAAGCGGCTGCCAGGCAAACCAGAGCCATATACGGAAAGAGCAAGACGCCCAACACCAAGGCCAAGTCCCATCGTTCTTGAAGGCTTGGCATCTTACCAATCGCTATCATCAGCAAACTGCAAACCGCAACCAGGGCGAATAACAGAGTCATCACCCGGCTGAGAATCTTGTTATACAGCAAAAACAGTCGTTCTTTCCCATACCTTTCCTTTTCTTCGGTCAACAGGGGTAAAAGAGCCGCGGTTAGAGCTCCTTCTCCCAATAATCGGCGAAACAGGTTAGGAAAGGTGAAGGCCAGTAGGAATGCAGAATTCAGCACTGAGCTACCAAAGATGGAAAACACCAGGATGTCTCGAAACAGTCCCAGCACACGGGATCCGACCGTCGAGAGGGAAACAACAAACACATTCAGCAGGCGGGTTGGCATATCTTCTAAGACCGACCATGGAACAAAGCACGACTGAGTTGAACCTAAAAATGGTTCATAAACTGCCTGCCTTTCATTTTTATTGAGCTTGGCTCCTTAAAGCCTAGTTCTATCCATTCTCTAAATTATCCTGCCATGAGGCTCATCAATAAACTCACCCAAAAACTGCAGCGTCATCCTAAGCGCATTGTCTTTCCCGATGGCATGGACCACCGAGTCCTGCAGGCGGCCCGGCAATATGCCACAAAACGGCTGGGTGCGCCCATTTTGCTTGGTGAGCGCCAAAAAATTAAGGAAACCGCTTTTCGACTCGATATCAGCCTGGATCATATCCGCCTGATCAACCCAGTCCGCAGTGAGGACCTTGAGACATTCGCCCAACAATACTTTGAAAGCCGTAAGAATAGGGGTGTATCCGAAGAGGCAGCCCTTGAAACGGTGAGCCAACCCAATTATTTCGCCTCTCTCATGCTCGCCAACGCACAAGCAGATGGCCTCGTCTTCGGAGCAGGAACTCCCGCCTCCAAGGCCCTTCCCTCTTTATTCCGCTGCATTCCATTGAGGAACAATGTTGAAACAGCCTCCAGTGTGCTCATCCTGGATCTCGAGGATAATCAAGGACTGGACATTCATGGGGGGCTTTTCCTATCAGACTGTGCCGTTTTACCTGATCCCGATGCCAGTCAATTGGCCGACATAGCCATTTCAACCGCCACATTAGCGCATCATCTGACTGGGGAAACACCCCGCGTTGCCCTTTTGAGTTACACTACTTATAGTGAGAATTCTCCAGATCCAACGGTAACCAAAATGGCCCAGGCGACGAAGTTGGCCCGCGAAAAGGCCAAAACTTTGGATATCCCCATATTGATCGACGGAGAAGTCCAAGCGGATGTGGCACTCGATAAATATGCCGCCAAACAAAAGGATGTATCCGGAGATGTAGCTGGGCATGCCAATGTGCTCATTTTTCCAAACCTGCACAGCAGTAATATTGCGGCCAAAATGGTGGCGATTCTGGCAGGAGGCTACGGGTACGGCCAAATAATGACCGGCCTTACTAAACCGGCTGCACAGGTCAGCCGTGGAGCCAGCGCCCACGATATCTTCGCTACCTCGGTCATCGTCGGTGCCCAGGCAACCGACCGGAAACTCCTTTTGACCTGACGATTTGCCATGAAAAAATCCACGTCAGCCCAACCATCAAAACCTACAACCGATACGAAGCCGGGAGCCTTGCTCAAGCGACCCACCAATAACGAGACCAAACGTATCTTTGTGGCGGCTACTCGTATGAACGATGGCAAGACTACCACCTGCCTGGGTTTATTCGCCTCCCTTCTGACAAAATTCTCACGCGTAGGATTTATCAAACCCATTGGTCAAAGATTCCTCAAGGTGCATGGCCATGATATCGATGAAGATTCGTTTCTTCTGGATTCTATTTACGATGTTTCCACTCCTATTGCAGCCATGTCACCTATCGCGGTGGACAGCACTTTTACACGGCGCTACATCCAAGATCCTAAAAAAGGTCTGGAAAAAATCATTCACGACATCTCATTCGCCTTCGATCGCGCGGCATGGGAAAAAGATTGTATCCTGATTGAAGGGACAGGCCACGCCGGAGTAGGTTCGGTTTTTGACTTGTCCAATGCACGGGTCGCAAAACTGCTCGATGCGAAAGTCATCATAGTTGCCCAAGGTGGCATCGGACGACCCATCGATGAAATCGCCCTGAACAAAGCGCTCTTCGATCAGGAAGGCCTGGAGGTGGTCGGTGCAATCCTGAATAAGGTCGAAGAAGACAAATTGGAAATGGTGAAGGAATACGCAGGCAAAGGTCTCGAGAGACATGGCGTCCCCCTATTGGGCGTGCTGCCCAATAAAAAAGTTTTGAGCGAACCCAACCTTTCCCAAATTGCCAAGGAAATAAAAGGCACCTGGATCAATGGCCAGTTGCATGGCATGAAACAACGAATCACCCGCGTGGTAATCGGTGCGATGACTGCCAAGCACATCATCGATTACCTATCACCAGGCACGCTTATCATTACACCGGGAGATCGCGAGGACATCCTTCTCTGGGCGATTGCCAGCGCCGGACTGTCCGGCTCTCGATCGATTGCGGGTATCATCCTAACCAGAGATCTGAAACCGCATCCAAAGATATTGGATATGTTGTCTGAGACAGATATCCCAGTCATCAACGTAGAAAAAGATAGCTACGAAGTTGCATCTTTAATCAACAAAATGACCGTTAAAACGGAACCCTCAGACTTAGATAAAATTCCGGTCATCAAGGAGATGGTCATGGAAAACGTAGACGTCTCCCGCATCATTGAAGCCTTTTGATTGATCCGATTTCAGATCTTAGCCCGAATTTCTCACGGAGTTGAGATGTTGAGGATGACGACCGATAGGCGAGGGCGCGCACACCTGTGCGTAACAAAGCCGGGAGGGAGGAACACTCGGCATGTCAGCCCGAAAATGCGTGCAAAACGGATATTTACAGAGTGTAATTTGCATGAAACTCGCCAGTCGTTCATATTCA
>JAPUIL010000744.1 GCA_027297085.1 Verrucomicrobiota bacterium
TGGGAAACTAAGTAAGGACAAGCCGCTGGAGGCCTTCGATCAGATTGCCCGCCTGGCCTGCTTAAATGCAGTTAGGCTCGACGATTCGGTGACTGAGACAGAAATGATTTCCCTGGTCTCCCGGCTAATTCAGTGCAAAAACCCGCTGATTAGTCCGTTGGGGAAACCGACCTATTTCGAAATTGGCAGGAACGAGTTAGACCGCCGGTTTATGAAGTAAGTGAGCTTCTTTTTTGGGCCCATTCATCAAAAGTATGACAAATTCGCGTGAAAATAACTGTTTTTGGTGCTCGTCATCCCATTGTGGCTCTTTATTAAAGGCCTCTCTTAGAAATTGAGTGCCCGCTTGGCGGGATACCTGGAAAGAGCAGCACACAGACCTTCGAGGAAAAGCGAAAATGAGCGTTAGCAGCCCAATAGCCAAAAGCCCAAAAGCTAAAAACGGATTTCACTTTAATACCGATAGCACGGCGGAGGGTATGAAAACCTCTATTCTGAATCACCTCAAATTTACCCTGGCACGTGATCTTAACAGCGCAGCCAGCCGCGATTACTGGGTATCCACCTGCATGGCCGTCCGCGATCGGATTCTCGAGCGTATGATCGCCACCCAGGAAACGCACTATGAACAGGATGTGCGCCGTGTTTATTACCTGTCTTTGGAATATTTGATGGGTCGACTATTGAACAACAATTTGTTCAACACCGGGTTGGAGGAACAGGCACGCCAAGCCCTTGATGAACTCGGTTATGACCTCAAGGAGATCCGGGAAGAGGAACCCGATATGGGCCTTGGCAATGGTGGATTGGGCCGGCTTGCGGCCTGCTTCCTCGATTCGATGGCCAGTTTGGATTACCCGGCCATCGGGTACGGCATCCACTATGAATATGGATTGTTTCGGCAGGAGTTTGTAAATGGTCACCAAAAGGAGCACCCGGACAATTGGTTACAGTTCGCCAATCCCTGGGAAGTGGTGCGTCCTGAGTATTCCATGGAAGTTTGTCTCTATGGACGGGTGGAAACGCATTTTGATAGTTTTGGAAATCCTTACCCTGAATGGGTGCAGACCCAGGTAATGATAGGAGTTCCATACGATATCCCTATCTGCGGCTATGGTGCAGGCACGGTAAACTTCCTTCGCTTGTGGGCCTGCAAATCGTCTGAAGAATTCGACCTCGATACGTTTAACCAAGGTGGCTACGTCGAGGCGGTTCAGGAAAAGGCTGTCAGTGAAACCATTTCGAAAGTATTGTATCCTAATGATGCCACTGAAAGCGGTAAAGAGCTTCGTTTAGTGCAACAGTATTTCTTTGTATGCTGTACACTGCAGGATATTATCCGCCGCTACCAGTTGAGCCATTCCGGATGGGATGAGTTTGCGGATAAGGCGGTCATCCAGCTAAACGATACGCACCCGGCTCTGGCCATTGTTGAGTTACTTCGTATCCTCCTCGATGAAGTACATCTTGAATGGGATCAGGCTTGGAACATCATTGTAAAAACCTTTGGCTACACCAACCATACATTGCTGCCTGAGGCACTAGAAAAGTGGAGTGTTCCGCTTCTGCAAAAAGTTCTGCCACGCCACTTGGATCTTATTTACGACATCAATCAGTGGTTTTTGGATACACATGTTGAAGCTAAATGGCCGGGTGACACCAACATGAAAACCGCCCTCTCGATTATTGAAGAGGGCAACCCAAAAATGGTTCGGATGGCCCACCTTTCCGTCATAGGCAGTCATAGCACTAATGGTGTAGCCGCCCTGCATACCGAGCTCCTTAAGAAACATTTGCTGAAAGACTTTTTTGAACTTTATCCCGAGCGTTTTAACAACAAGACCAACGGTATTACACCACGACGTTGGTTGCTGGCCTGCAATCCAAGGCTATCTAAGCTGATTTCCGAATGTGTGGGTAAAGATTGGCCTCTTGACTTGAATAAGCTGCGCAAATTGCAACCCTTCGCGGATAAGGCGGATTTCCAGAAGCGTTTCATGGAAATCAAGCGCGAAAATAAAATTGAATTGACTGCTATCATTAAGCGGCTTTGCCACATCGATGTGAATCCGGATGCCATGTTTGATGTGCAGATCAAGCGCTTGCATGAGTACAAACGTCAGCATTTGAATCTCCTGCATATTCTGGCCCTGTATTATCGAATCCTCCACAATCCGGATTATGACATGGTGCCCCGGGTATTTATTTTTGGAGCAAAAGCGGCTCCTGGATATTACCTGGCCAAAACGATCATAAAGGCGATCAACTCGGTGGGTGAGGTGATCAACAATGATCCACGAGTCAAAGACCGTATCAAGGTAGTGTTTCTTCCGAATTATGGGGTATCTCTAAGTGAAAAAATTATACCTGCTTCCGATCTTTCAGAACAGATCTCCACAGCCGGCAAGGAAGCTTCTGGAACGGGCAACATGAAACTGGCTCTAAACGGATCGCTGACGATAGGTACACTGGACGGTGCAAACGTGGAAATCCGTGAAGAAGTCGGCGAAGATAATATCTTTATTTTTGGCCTGACAGTTGATGAAGTGGAAGCCCTTCGCGCCAAAGGCTATAATCCATACAATTACTATTACGAAAATGAAGAGCTGCGAAATATTATCGATTGGTTGGGCAGTGATTCCTTCACGCCCAATGATCCCGGTGTATTGGCTCCGCTGAGACACAGTCTACTCGATGGCGGCGATCCCTTCCTCGTTCTGGCAGATTATGCGTCCTATATTGCCAAACAGCAGGAAGTGGATGTGGCTTTCCGGGACCAAACGAATTGGGCTCGTATGGCGATACTGAATACGGCGCGGGTCGGAAAATTTTCATCAGACAGAACTATTCACCAATACTCGGAGGAGATATGGAATCTCAAGCAAGTAAAGATACCCTGACAGGGTTGCCTGGAACCCACGTACCATTTCACAGTCAGAGACCATGATGTTATACTCCAAAACACGATTAGTGCTTCACTTTCCCTATGATAAAGTGCGCATGTTACCGTTGATTTTAAGTGTGCTCTTCATGATACCTGCCTGGGTTACTGCCGAGACCCCCAACGATCTGCCTTTCAACGTAGGCGATCATTTCTATTACGACATCAAATGGGGTATCTTCAAGGTGGGTGAGGCAGAGATGTTGGTCGAAGATGCGGATGAAAAATTTCCCGGTGATCTCAAGTTTGTTCTGCTGGTGCGCACTACGTCTTGGGCGGATGCCTTTTACAGAGTACGCAACCGCATCGAAAGTCGTACAAACGCCACGGTGACTAAATCTCTACATTACACAAAAAGCCAACATGAAGGCAGCCGTAAGAGAGAAATAGTTGTGAACTTTGATTGGGAAAAAAAACAAGCCCAATATTCAAACTTCGATGAAAAGTTGGAGCCGATTTCGATTTCTGACAACTGTCATGATCCTTTCTCCGTTTTATTTGCTTACCGTTTGCGGGATTTTGTTTTGGGCGACCATATTGTAATTCCCATTACGGATGGTAAAAAGTGCCTGGATACAGACATCGCGGTTATGGAACGTGAAAATATCAAGGTGAAAGCTGGTCGATTTGATTGCCTGCGGGTTAGACCGGACGTTAAAGATCTCGGCGGAATCTTTAGTAAAAGTAAAAACGCCAGCATGGATATCTGGTTTTCTGACGATAAAAATAAATTGATCGTTAAAATGAGCAGCTCCGTAAGCATTGGGAAGTTTAGGGTTGAGTTGAGAGAGTATGTCCTAGGGGATTCAATCTAGTTTCTCAGCCAATAACTACACCCTGGGGACCATTTCAGGCTACCAGGTTCAATCTCGATTTTTGATATTTGATTGGGTTCTAGAAGCTGGCAGTGCTTCGGCTCATTTGTCAGCTCATCCTTATCATTTTATCTTCGAAACTTGGGATTCATGTTACCCAACCGAAAAAATAACTTCCGGAAGTGAATGATCCTGAGATCGCCAGGAAGATTGAACAACGGTTAGTAAAACTCCTATTTCAAACCAACGAGTTTGCATTGTATGCATTCATGGTGATTAGCCTTGGTATCTGGTGGATATTGACACTCTCTCACGACTGGATTTGGCCTACGTTTTGGCTGGTGGGGTTTTTCGGATTGTTGCTGTTTCGTCTGATGCCAACGTAAAGGATGAAGACCGTAAAGCCTGTAAAGATGCCGGGATGGACGACTTTCTTGCCAAGCCGGTTCGCAAAGACACCTTGTCCGCCGTCCTCTGTACCTGCTTAGAAGAAAAGTCCTGTGCTCGTACCAGAGTTTCTACTAAGCTTTTCGCAAAACGTGCATGGTAATTTCTGGTGGGCAGAAAAACCGTATGGGAAGGCGACACCCTCCTGAACCTCGTGACGTATAGCCCTTTAGGGATTTGTAGGTCCAATTTCCAGCCAGCATGTAGCTGGGGCAATCTCCGTTGTGAATTACGATGATGCCTCCAGGCAGGCAGATTTGGCCTCCATGCGTATGCCCAGTCAGCACAAAATCGTAGCCTAGTTCTACCGCCTGTTTGTGCGTTTCTGGAGCATGGGATAAAAGGACGCTGAATTCCCCGTTGGGAACAGTTCCCCGGAGCCGGTCAAAATCATGTCCTTCATAGTAGTGCGGATCATCAATGCCTGAGAGGTATAGCTTTGCGCCGTTTTTCTCGAAGGTCACTGTTTCGTTCATGAGCATGGGCAATCCCATTTCCTCAAGAGCGGGAACCAGCTCGATAGGATCGTGGTTCCCCATGATGCCGTAGACGGGAGGAGTCAGTGCTTTGCAGATCTTTTCCATATACTTCAAACAGGCTGTGATGCTGCCCTTGGTGTCATCGCGGTAATCCCCGGTAACAACTGCGAGGTCATACTCCAGACCTTGCAAGAGATTCAGGAGCACGGGAGTCAATTCCGGATCCAGATCCAAGTGAAGATCTGAAATCTGGAGAATACGCAGACCATCCAGTTCCGTTGGCAGCTGTTCAAAAGCCACTTCGTTGGTGATCAGTCGTAAGTCGAGGAACTGCCGGTGGCCCCAGTTATATAGCCCTGTCACCTTGAGGATAAAGCGCACCGTTTCATAAAATAAGGGAATGCGGTCAGGGTTAAATAAGTTCTTCCCTTGAAACACTTGCTCGCTCTCGTGCTGAGCCTGTTTGAAAAGGCGCTCTTGCAACGCTTTCTCTCCTAAACGTTTAGACAGGCCTTCATACACCTCGGGCAGGTGTTCGAGAATCGAATAAGTCGAATCGCCGCTCGCCATTGTCTAAGCCAGTTATGGATCTGACGTTTTTTGAAAACAACTTCTAAATATTATTTATACTGGCCAACGATGTCATTTAGTGAAGAGTCAGGGCTCAATAATCCCCGCATTATGTCCGAAAAATTACAGGATGCCTTTGATCCGGTTGAAGATGCCATTGCCGCCATTGCAGATGGGAAAATCGTCATAGTTACCGACGATGAAAACCGCGAAAACGAAGGAGACCTCATATTCGCAGCAGAAAAAGCTACGCCCGAGCTAGTGAACATGATGATCCGCTATTGTAGCGGAGTGATCTGCGTGCCCTGTACCGAACCACAACTGAAGCGGTTGGGAATTAAACCCATGGTGCCCTATAATCGGGAGTCTTATCGAACTGATTATGCCGTGTCGGTAGACTCAGCAGAAGGCATTACTACCGGTATCAGCGCATTCGATCGAGCGGAAACCATTCGCCTTTTAGGCAAGGCTTCGGCCACACCAGATGACTTTGTGCAGCCAGGGCATGTATTTCCTTTGCGCGCCCGCTCTGGGGGTGTGTTGGAGCGCAGCGGACATACCGAAGCAGCCGTCGACCTGGCTCAGCTTGCCGGACTTTTCCCGGCCGGTGTTCTCTGCGAAGTAGTCAATAAAGATGGCACTATGGCGCGGTTGCCAGATCTGGTGGAATTCAAGAAACGGTTTAACATGCCGCTCATATCCATTGCCTCCCTGATAGAGTACCGGCTCCAGCGTGATCAGCTGGTGGAAAAGGTAGCTCAGAGACCGTTTAAGTCCGAGTATGGCGAATTTGAACTACAAGTTTTCCGCAGCGTGGTTGATGGTCGGCAACACCTAGCTTTTGTCAAAGGAACCATTTCAAAAGAGCCGACCTTGGTCCGAGTTCAGAGTGAAAACCTGCTCGAAGATGTTTTTCGATCACTGGAGGGTGGGAGATTCAAGAACCTTGGCGCCGCCTTTAAAAGTCTGGCACAAGAGGAAAATGGCGTCCTGCTCTATATGGAACAAGCTCATGGGGGTTTGGAGTTGAAGCGGGGAAAACTGGAACCGTCCCGGATGGGATTCCGCGACTACGGCATAGGCGCCCAGATCCTCGTTGCCCTTGGACTAAGAAAAATCCGGTTGCTTTCCAGCACTCCCCGAAAAGTCGTAGCCCTGGAGGGATACAACCTTGAAATTGTCGAGCAAGTGCCCTTGAACTAACGCCCTTTTAAACAACAGCTGTTTGCATGAGCACTTTTAAACCAGACTACGATCCAATTGATGGGAGTCCTTACTCCTTCGGTATTGTATGTTCGCGCTTCAATCCCGAGGCGGTAGATGCCCTGTTGAAGAATACGTTGGCAACCTTGAGTGAGTCCGGAGTGGAAGAAAAAAACATCCGCGTTATGCGTGTGCCAGGCTCGAATGAAGTTCCTTGGGGAGTGCAAGTGTTGGCGAGTAGTGGGCAGTTTGATTGCTGCATCGGGTTGGGCGTCCTTCTCAGAGGCGGAACGGTCCATTTTGAAGTCGTGGCTCAAAGCGCGTCAGACGGATTGCAAAAGGTCGCTCTCAATGAATTGATACCAGTCATCAACGGCATTGTTGTGGCGGATACAATAGAACAGGCCTTGGAGAGAACCCGTGGCGAAATCAATCGTGGGCGTGAATTTGGCGAGGCTGCCTTGCAGATGGCCCAACTTAAACAGGAATACCTGCCTATAGATGAGCAAGAGGCCTAGACGACGCGAAAACCGGATTGCCGCTATGCAATTTCTCTACGCTTGTACCTTGAATCCGCCTGATAATCTTCCGGAACAGTTAAACATGTTTTTTGAGGAGAAAGACCAGTCGCGTGAATTTTACGCCTTTGCTGAAGAATTGATATTTGGAGTGTTCGACCACCTGGAGGAAGTAGACCAGGAAATCAAAACCTACACCGAGAACTGGGACTTTGAACGAATTGCCAAGATGGATCTCACCATCCTCAGGTTAGCCATATTCGAGCTGCTCAAACGCCTGGACATTCCACCTATCGTTTCAATAAACGAGGCAATTGAGCTCAGTAAACAATTTTCCGGACCGGATTCCAAGCGCTTCATCAATGGCATTCTCGACAAAATGAAGGACAAGATTCAGCGCCCCTTGCGGGAAGCGACTGAACTGTAATCATATACACGTCGTATGTTTGGACTACTTAAGAAATTCAAGTCGGGTTTTGCCCGAACCACGCAATCTCTATTCGGTGCCGTAGGCGGTATCTTTGGCGCCAAAAAGCTGGATGCTGCCACACTCGATACCTTGGAGGAGGCGTTGTATGGTGCGGACTTTGGAGTGGAGACTACCGAGGAAATCATGGACGAGATCCAGGCGGCCTTCAAAAATGACAAGGAGCTGCGAGGACTGGATGCGGCCGAGATTGGTGCCCAGGTATTGCTTCGAGTCCTCGACGGTGCCGAAGGTAAGTTTGAAAGCCGGGAAGCGGATCCGGAAGTGATCCTGTTGCTCGGTGTCAATGGTTCTGGCAAAACCACCACCACGGCCAAGCTGGGACATCTCTACGAGGGCGACGGCAGATCAGTCTTGCTCGCTGCCTGCGACACCTTTCGCGCTGCAGCCAATGAGCAAATTAAATCCTGGTCGGAGCGCTTGAACATAGACTTGATTGCCAGTAAACTCGGCGCGGATGCCGCCGCTGTGGCGTTTGATGCCTACCAGGCTGCCGAAAGCCGCCAGCATGATTTGATAATCATCGATACGGCGGGCCGTTTGCATAATAAACCCCATTTGATGGGGGAATTGGAGAAGATCGTTCGTGTCTTGAAGAAGAAGGACGAATCGGCTCCTCATCACCGTTGGTTGGTAGTGGATGGCAGTTTGGGCTCCAACTCTATTGAGCAAGCCCGCAGCTTTCATAAAGCCATAAATCTCACCGGGCTCGTAATCACCAAGCTCGACGGCACCAGCCGAGGAGGGGCCTTGGTGGGCATATACAGGGAGTTAAAGATACCGATCTATTTTGTCGGCCTGGGTGAGCAGCCGGATGATCTGCAACCATTCACCATTGAAAATTATGTGTCAGCCCTATTTGGTCTGCGGCAAGAAGTGACTGAATGAGCTGGTTTGAAACATCCGTGGAACTTGAATTGGGCGAGCGAAGCTACCCGATTTGGATCGGCCGTAATACGGAAGAAGGAGTCTTAGAGACTGCCGCAAAATTGCGGTCAGAACAACGTAGAAGCGCCTTTCTAGTAGATGCTGGTTTTGCGGAAAAACAGACGACGTTTGTTTCCAGTATGGAAGAGCTGGGGCCGGTGTTGCTGCTACCTGCTGGTGAAAAGACCAAGAGTCTCGAACAGCTTTCCTCCATTTATGATTTTCTGGCTGAACAAAGCTTCGATCGCAGCTCATGCATCTTTGCCGTGGGTGGGGGTGTCATTGGAGATTTGGCCGGGTTTGGAGCAGCCAGCTATCTGCGAGGTATCGATTTCTATCAAGTGCCCACGACTCTTCTGTCGATGGTGGACAGTTCTGTCGGAGGCAAAACGGGCATAAACATTGCGGCTGGGAAAAATCTGGTTGGCGCTTTTTTTCAACCCAAAGGTGTTTTCTCAAGTACCGGATTTTTAACTACATTGCCGGCCAGAGAATTTAATTCAGGCATGGCCGAAGTCATCAAACACGGTCTACTGAACGACCGCGCATTGTTCGAGCAACTGGAACAGCTGGATGTATTACATGCGGAGCATTCGGAGTTGCCAGCGATTATTCGTCGCAATTGCGAAATCAAGTCCGCGGTGGTCAAAGGCGATGAAACGGAAGTTGCGGCCTCCGGTGGCAGGGCTCTGCTAAACTTGGGGCATACTTTCGGACATGCGATTGAGAATGTAGCCGGCTATGGTGAATACAAACACGGAGAGGCAATAGGCCTGGGATTGGTCATGGCGGCGAATCTCTCCTTGCGCTTGGGCAACATTTCAACGGAGGACGTTGAGCGTATATGTAACTTGGTGAGTCGTTACTCGCTTCCGATAAAGCTGGTGCAGCCAATCGCAGCTTCAGGTCTGATGGATGCTATGCAACGCGATAAAAAAGTTCATCGCGGAACCCTGCGATTTGTAGGGCTACAGCAGATAGGGCAGGCTTATACCATTTCGGAGGTGGACGGAGAGTTGGTCCGCGAGATATTACTTGAGTATGGAGCCTCTGAGTAGGGGATTTCTCCATACAGTTATTCTTCAGCAATTTTTGTGTTGGCAATTCCCTTACATTTAACCTTATCCTGTGTCCCATGTCGTCTGTAGATGAGAGTATTGTGCGTGAATATTTCGAACAGAACGGATTTCTGGTTCGGCAGCTGCGCAAGTACCAGGTTCAGTCACGAAAAAAGACTGCCGATGAGGAGATTGATTTGCTGGTCTATAATCCATCATTCCAACCGAATTCTCGAAAGCCGGATTTCATGTTGTTTTCGAGCGAGTTAAAATACATCCATAAAGCCGTGGTGGTTGTCAAAGGATGGCATACACTGCGGTTTACTCCCGCCATGCTTAAAAGTAGTCCGGAGATTTTTCGTTTCCTGGAAAAGACGGTGGTTAAAAAAGTGAGCGATCTCTTTTTCGAAGATTCCAAAAACCAGGATGAATCGGAAAATGATGGTGAGGGAGATTTGCTGAAAATTTTGGTGCTACCCGGTCTGCCGACGGAAAATCCCTACCGCGAGCAAAGTATGCAGTTGTTGAAGGAAAAAGGAGTGGATGGTATCATTTCCTTCCGGTCTATGCTCCTGGACATTCTGGCCAAAATCGAAATTAACCGGAATTACCAAAAGTCGGAGATTTTGCAGGTGTTAAGGATCCTGAAAAACTACGATCTATTGGGCCAACCGCAGCTTGAATTGTTCAAGTAGAAGTTGAAGGGTCATGGGTGAAGAAACAAATGGCGGGGAATTACCTTTGGGTATTACTAGTGGGGATCCGGCCGGAGTAGGGCCCGAGGTGATTCTTTCCTGGGCTAAAGCTTATGAGGGTAATCGGGAAGGCTTCATGTTCTTTGGCCCGGAATCCTGGATCGAAGAGTTACGACAATTAGGTTTTCTCGGGCGTGGTCTTGGGTTTGCCGATTATGAAGTGAAACCCGGATCGCCGGACAGGGCCGGCAGCCTGATTGCGATGGATGCCCTTATGAAAGCCGCACGGGGCTGCCAGCAGAAACGGCTCTCCGGGGTTGTTACGGGCCCGGTGAGTAAAGAATTGCTCAAGCAAAACGGGTTCGAGCATCCCGGCCACACCGAATATTTTGCGGAGCAATGGGGTGGCGCACCCGTAATGAGCTTCGTGGGTGCCGAACTCAAGGTGGTTTTGGCTACGTGGCACGTCGCTTTGCACGATGTTTTTCATGATTTGAGTCCTGTAAAATTGATCCGAGCGGTGACGCAAGCAGATTACCTGGCCCGTGTGTATGAGGCTGAGGTCCCCAAGATTGGTGTCTGCGGCCTTAATCCTCACGCCGGCGAAAATGGCCTACTTGGAGAAGAAGAGCGCGAGTGGATTGATCCTTTACTAAGCGATCTCCGGAATAAATTTCCCGGACTATCTTCGACTCAAGCGGCGGATTCGTTATTTTGGCGAGCTCGCGAGGGAGAATTTGATGTAATTGTGGCCCTGTACCATGACCAGGGGCTGATTCCTTTGAAGACGCTGGAATTCGACCAGGCGGTTAATGTAACCCTTGGATTGCCATTTATCCGTACCAGTCCAGATCACGGCACCGGGTTTTCAAAAGCGGGTCGTGGGGTGGTTAGCTCGGACAGTTTTAGCTGTGCTGTGACCGTCGCTCTGAACTTGATTAAGTATCAGGCCGTGATGGCAAATCGACCCGAATCCACTTGATTCCGCACAAAAATGGGTACATTGGTGTTTAATCTATGAATAAAACCCTTCCAGAAGGCGTCCGGCTTGGAAATGATCGATTAATCCACTTAACCGAGTCTGCCGCTGAAAAAACCAATACTCTGCTTGCCAATGAACCCGAGGGCAGTTTGTTGCGGGTCAAGATTTCGGGCGGGGGTTGTAATGGGTTGAGTTACAAACTGGATTTTGTAAATACGTTCAAGCGGGGAGACATCGTAGTGGAGTCATCGGGTGCACAAGTTGTGGTAGATTCGAAAAGCGCCCTGTACCTCCGCGGAACGACATTAATTTACTCGAACGCGCTGGTAGCCGGCGGATTCAAATTCGAAAATCCGAATGCCAAATCCAGTTGCTCTTGCGGAGAAAGTTTCAGTGTGTAATACACGGGTGAATGCGCTTGCAAAGCGCATCAGATGCATGCTTGAATCTCCAAAATTTTCTCAATCAGATAGTGATTACATGGAAATAAAAATGGTACCAACTCACGTAAACAGACCCATTTTAAACAGCTAATGGCTGTTGGGAAGACTATGTCGTTTTGTTTTGTTAAACCCTCTGTTGGTACCGTTCTCTTGCTTAATTTAACCAAGGCTGACTGTTAATGCCAAGAAGAGGCTCTCGTCCAAGAAGGAACTACGTTCCTAGAATCCGTAAAAACGAAAGAATCCGTGCCCGTGAAATTCGGGTAATAGGTCCGGATGCCAAGCAGATCGGAATAATGTCTCCGGCAGAAGCGCTTGCCATCGCCAAGAATCATGGGTTGGACCTGGTTGAAATTTCGCCCTCTGCGCGTCCTCCTGTTTGTCGTATTCTCGACTTCGGCAAATACAAGTACGAACAGTCAAAGAAGGATAAAGAAAGCAAGCAGAAGAAAAGTACTTCCGGCAAGGTGAAGGAAGTAAAGTTCCGCGTGCGTATTGAAAACCATGATTTCATGTTCAAGATCAAGCACGCGGAAGAATTCCTTGGCAAAGGCAACAAGGTGAAATTAACGTTGATGTTTCGTGGCCGCGAGAATGAACATCGAGAGCTGGGTTTCGAGACCATCAATCGGGCGGTTAAGGAGCTCGAGCATATCGGCCACCGGGATACTGAACCCAGATTATCCGGTCGGATTGTAAGTACCATGTTGTCTCCGCTTCCTGAAAAAGACCGCGTCTTCAAGTACAACCAGCCGGACCACGAAGAAAAGGAGTAATCTCCTTTTGTTGTAGCCTTGGCTTATGGATACAACTTTTCGGCAGTTGGTAATGTTACGGTCCTGGTTTCTGATTCTGACTTTAATTGGCTTGTCTGCAAGCCAGGGTTGGAGTGATCCGCCGTTAGCCTCCGCAGATGTAACTCTTTTTAAAACCCCTTACATCAATTTGGGCAAAGTGTCCGGGCAATTGGGAATGAAGTATCAGCTTTCCAAGGACATGAAGGAAGGGATACTCTCCAGCCGGTGGACCAAGGTGCGATTTAAAAAAGACAGCCGGTTGTTGTTGCTCAATAATTACAAAGTATACCTGGGGTATGCAGTGGCCCTCTACCGGGGAAAGCTCTACATCTCCACCTACGACTATCATAAGACCATCAAACCTCTTCTCACTCCTCAGGTCTTTACTTCGGTGCCCAAGCTAAAGACGATTGTGATCGATCCGGGTCATGGTGGGAAAAACCCCGGTTGTATTAATAAAAACCTGGGCATGATCGAGAAGGACATGACTCTCGATCTGGCGAAGCGCTTAAAACGGCTTTTGGAGTCCCGTGGCTATCGCGTGTTTCTAACGCGTGACTCCGACCGCACCGTCGAGAACCAGAACCGGGCTCTGTTTGCCAACCACGTGAAAGCGGACCTTTTTGTATGCCTGCATTTCAATTCGGTAGAATCGCGTTCGGTTAAAGGGATTGAGACTTATACCTTTACCCCGCAGAACCAGCCTTCCACTGCTCGCAGCCGGTTGATTGAAGAGGATCGTAAATTATTTCCCGCCAACCGGGACAATCCTTGGAGTACCCTGGCCGGTTTCTACGTGCAACGGCAACTGATTAAAACCATGGGAGGAGTCGATCGGGGCTTCAAACGTGCCAGGTTCTCCATGATGATCGACTTGCAGTGTCCCGGATTTTTGGTTGAAGGCGGATTCTTCAGCCACTATGAAGAGGGCAGGAAGATTAAGACTATTAATCACCGCGTCCGCCTTTCGGAAGCCATCACAAACGGAATTGTCACCTACCACAAAACTCTAAACCGTATTGCAAACCCATGAGCCTGTTAGCTTTATTTTTGAATGGATTGGGTGGTGCTTTGGGGTCGATTTTGCGAGCCTTGATTGCGGTTGGAATTAGAACCGAATTTCCTTGGGCTACCCTTCTCGCGAATGTTACTGGCTGCCTGCTGATCGGCCTGGTCATAGGTCATGAGTCCGTCACGTCTGATTGGGCCCATCATTCTCGTGGGTTTGTAGTCATAGGATTTTGCGGCGGCTTCACGACCTTTTCGACGTTTGGACTTCAGACAATCAAGCAGCTGGAATCCGGTAATATCGAGAGTGCGTTTTCCAACATTCTTTTGTCTCTTGTTGTTTGCCTTATTGCGGTATGGGCAGGGATCAAGCTCGGCAAACTGCTGTTTCAAGGAGGATGAGAGCTTGCTGTACGATCCTGATGATCTACTGCTTCTGGTGGTTGCAGGTCTCAGCGATTGATACGGAGAATGTGGTTATATTGGTAAATTCGACTGATCAGGAATCAATCGACCTGGGATATTACTATGCGCTTAAGCGCAACGTGCCTACCCAAAACATTATTCAACTTCCGTTACCGGCCGAAGAAAAAATCTCCTGGGAAAGCTATTTGGATAGTCTCTACAATCCATTGGTGACCCAGTTGCTTGCAGCGGGTTGGTTGGAAGGATTTAGTTCTCGTCGTAAAGATCCTTTGGGCCGTGTAGTTAGCCTAATTGAATCGCACCGCATAGAAGCGCTGGTTATCTGCAAGGGAGTTCCTCTCCGCATTCTGAACGATCCGGCACGATTACCAGCCGGGGAGACGTATCCTAAAGGCAAGAAACAATTTTATACCAACCGTGCAGCGGTCGATTCTGAGTTGGCTCTGCTTCCTTTTCCCAAAGCCAATGTGGATGCCTTCTACCCCAATTCGCTTTATAGGCGAACAAAGCCGAGGAATCTATTTGATATGAAACCGCTAGTGGTTGGCCGGTTGGACGGACCTTCCTACGAGTTGGCCCGAGCGTTGGTAGACCGTGCGATCACTGCAGAGGAAGATGGCATCGCTGGCAGGGCTTATGTCGATATGTCCGGTCCCCATGAACAGGGCGATGAGTGGCTGGAATCGGTTGTGGAAACCTTGGAGGAAAATGGCTTTGATGTCGCTGTCCACCGAGAGAAAGGTCAATTCAATTTGGTGGACCGTTTTGATGAGCCACTTTTCTATTTCGGATGGTATTCAGGCGGCATAGATGGGCCGTTTACTCAGTACGGCTTTAAATTTCCTGTAGGGGCAATAGCCCTGCACATTCACAGTTTTAGCGCCTCTTCCATACGCACTAGCAGCAAGCATTGGGTGGGTCCTCTGATAGCCCGCGGCGTGACTGCTACCTTTGGAAATACATCTGAGCCTTTTTTGTTTCTGACTCATCAACCGCAGTATTTCGTGGAAGGCCTGTTTAAGGGCCTGACCACTGGAGAAGCAGCTTTGTTCTGTGTGCCAGCACTAAGCTGGGTTGGAATTTTTATTGGAGATCCTTTGTACCTGCCACCATTGGGATTCAAACTATTGCCCAAGAATGAATACGATGTGCTTCGTACAGCCAATAAGGCCCGGCGTGCAGGAGATGCTTCCGCATACAAGGCTGTGGTGTCCGAGCATTCCCGCTCCGGTCACTTTGCGACTGGGTTGTGGTTGCACCGCTACTTCCTGGCCCGCAATGATCCTGATTCAGCATACGAATACCTGCAATCTACCTACCGGCCTTCGCTTGATGACTCTAAAAATTGGGGGATTTTAGTGGAAATCTCCGAAGCCTACTTTGAGCTCGATTACAAAAAGGAAGCCGAAGGCATACTGGATGGCTTGCTCAAGTTCACCCGTTCAAAGCGGGAAGTACAATTACAGCTGTTGGATAAATCTATTCAACTTGCCACCTATTACGGACTGCTGGAGAAAGCTGATATCTGGCAGAAGCGCCTGAATGAACTGACAGCTCCAGCAGAAGAAAAAGCAAATAAGAACTAACCTGCAATTCTCACCGGATGAATTCAAACTAAAGTAATGTTATTTTTATACGGTAATTATGGAATTAGTCGAAATTGCAGTCTGTCAATCACCGGTTTGCATCCATCCTCGGGCTGACATTCCGCGTATTCCTTCCTCCTGGATTGGTTACGCACTGAAGTGCGCGCCCGCACCTATCGGTCGTCAAGCACGGCATCTCAACTCTGTGAGAATTGCAGGCTAAACGCCTTCCACAACCGCGTCCGCTAAACCGTATTCGATTGCTTCCCGTGCGTTCATGTAAAAATCGCGGTCCGTGTCTTCGGTGATTTTTTCCAGACTTTGCCCGGATGATTCAGCCAGAATTTTATTCAATTCCTCGCGCGTTCGTTCCATTTCAAGAGCCTGGATATTGATATCAACGGCAGGTCCCGTGAAGCGGCCTTGAATCAAAGGCTGGTGAATGAGCACTCGGGCATGAGGATACAGCAAGCGTTTACCCTTGGGAGCTCCGCATAACAAAATAGATCCCATGCTGGCGGCCAGGGCAGTTACTATCACCGTCACCGGCGAGGTGATCAGTTTCATGGTATCGTAGATCGCCATGCCGCCAGTAATGCTCCCGCCCGGTGTGTTGACATAAAAAGTAATCTCTTTTCCGGGGTCATTCCATTCAAGGTAGAGCAACTTCTCAGTGACTTCCTTGGCTGACTTCTCAGTGACGTCGGTCCATAGAAATACCTTTCGTGCATCTAAAAATTTCTTTTGCATCGCTTCCAATAGTGGAGACGGGCTTTTTGATTCCTGTTCTTCAGACATAGGGTTGTATGAAAACTGGTATTTCCAAATATTCCAGTGGAATCTATAATTTTATTTTTCCAAACTGTTTTGAAAGCTTGGGGTTTTTCTAGAAGGTCCCTTAAAGAGGGCGCCGAAGAATAGCGGGAGTAGTATGGACCACTCCCGCTGGTAAACTTAAGTTGTGGCCGGGTGTGCCGCTTCTTTGTCGTAGATGCGCTTCTTCGCCTTTTTCCTCATTTTGGCGATGTTGAACATATTGAAGAAGTGCATGCCGCCCAAAACGATGAGTACGACGCCGATCTTTGTGGCGACATATTCTATCCCTTCAACCGTGCCGGTTGGCTTTTCGCCAATTTTCAAGAACAGATTTACGAACCCGAAATTGACCAGGTAAAATCCAACCAGCAGGAGGTGATTTACAGAATCAGCCATTTGCTCATGCCCATTGAAGGATTCGACAATGAAAATCCTCCCATTGGTATAGAGCGTTTTGCCGACCCAGTAGGTGAGCCCTACGCTAATGATGATATACAGGGTGTAGGTGATGATGGCGGTTGTGTTCATGATTTCCTCCTTTTTTGGGGGTTATTTGAAAAGTTTGAGAACTGCGGGCACGATCAGGCTTCGCTCCGATCGAGACACTTTTTCGAGCAGCGAGTCACACAGGTTAACAAATTCCAGGAGCTCTGTGATTTGCCGGTTAAACTGTTTTGCATCTTTGGTTTTCAGCGTCCGGGTTTGATCTATACAGCGTTGCAGGACATCGATGGCTGGTTCCACCTCCCGGCGCTTTCTTTCGCGGCTGATGATGCAGAACATTTTCCAAACATCTTTTTCCGCTTCAA
>JAPUIL010000745.1 GCA_027297085.1 Verrucomicrobiota bacterium
ACTACCCACCTTACATGTTTCAGCACTTTCAGTCCGATTTTATCGTATCCGGCAAACGGCTTCTTCTAAGCCTCTGCCTCGGACTATTCCTCCAGTTCGACGCACTCGGACGCGCTCTCAATGTCGTCCTAATAATCGCTGATGACTTACGTCCTGGCCTGGGTTGTTACGGTGATACTGAAGTAAAGACTCCCCAAATTGATAGCCTTGCCGAACGAGGCATGGTCTTCGAAAGAGCCTACGTGCAATACCCCGTTTGCAATGCCAGTCGCACCTCATTCCTGACCGGCTGGCGACCTGATCGGACAGGCGTGTTTAATAATCGCACTCAATTTCGCAAGGTTCACCCGGACATCGTTACCCTCCCTCAGTTATTTAGGCAAAATGGGTATTACTCAGCCGGCATAGGAAAGTTATTCCATGCAGGTTCGAAGGCGGACGGATCCTATACGTTCTATGAAGACGCCAAGTCGTTCGATTACTTTTCCAGTTTCAGCCGGTCCACCACCGCACTGGGAAACCAAGGGGAAGGTCGGAATCTAACCAATGGTGAACTCGGCTGGGCCAGATGGCTGGCGGCCGAAGGGGGAGATGAAGATCAACCCGATGGCATGAATGCCGCCGACGCGGTGAAGATACTTGAGAAAGTAAAAGACAAACCGTTCTTTCTGGGAGTTGGATTCCATAAACCACACGACCCCTTCCACGCTCCTAAAAATACTTCGACCTGTTTCCTCCCGAATCCATCCAGCTTCACCGACAACCAGCCAATCGTACCGAGGATCTTCCCCTGGCAATCCCATCGCAAAAACCCATATTTGCAAAATTCACAGACAGGGAGCGCATGGAATTCAAAAGAGCCTACCTCGCTTGTACTGCATTCATGGATACCCAGGTAGGAAAGATCTTCGATAAACTTACCGAGCTTGAGCTGTGGGATAACACCATAGTTATTTTTGCTTCCGACCATGGTTATCATTTGGGCGAACATGCCTGGTGGAATAAGGTTACGGTTTTTGAGCAAGGCGCGCGTGCACCCTTCATTGCGTGGGTTCCTGGAAAAACCTCACCGGGCACCCGGACGTCCAGCCTAATTGAATTTGTCGATCTCTACCCGACCCTGGCTGAGTTGTGTGGGCTCAATCCTCCTCATGCTCTGGATGGCAAAAGTTTTGCTCCCATCCTGAACAACCCAAATCACCCGGGTAAAACCGCTGCCTACACCCAAGTGGTACGAGGCCAGCTAATGGGAAGAAGTGTTCGAACAGAACAATGGCGCTATACCGAGTGGGACTTTGGCCGTGAAGGCATCGAACTATACGCCCATCCACAGGATCCGAAAGAATATCATAACCTGGCCAACAAGGCCGACCTTGCCGGTATTCAACAAAAGCTGAAAGCATTGCTCGATAAAAATTTCACGGCCAAATGACCGACATTCATACCCACATTTATGGATCACTTAAGAAGTAAACCGATCCATCAATTTTTAATAGAATGGCGTAATCTAAGAAAGGTTAATAAATGAACCCGATACCCTTAAAAATGCTACTCCTCGCCGCAAGCAACGGAGAATGATCAAGTTCAATGATCTAAACAACGCTTCGATTGATACCTTCCTCATTCGTCAGAGACTACGGCGAGACCGGTCGGTAAAAGGATTTGTTTTCACCAAAACAGGAATAACACTCTAAAGTTCTGTTCGCGTAGCGATCCTGTTCCGCCAATGGCGGATCGAGTGACTGAAAGGACAGCGATTTTACTTCCGATGCTTGCCCCCTTTTGTTTTCCTTCAGGCAAACTTCATCACCCTAATAACACCCATCAGTAATGCATAGCCATAACCGACGAGACTTTATAAAGACAGCCGTTACCGGCGCAATCGCTGCAGGCCTGTACCCCAGCTTCAGTCTGGGTCAGGAGATCGTCCGGAATAAGCCAAATGTGGTCATTCTGTTCATCGACGATCTGGGCTTTGGCGATATCGCTTGTTTCGGAAACAAGCGGATCCCAACGCCGCATATTGATTCCCTGGCCACCCAAGGCGCCAAGTGCACGATGTCCTACATCACCAATCCGCCTTGCTCGCCCAGTCGCTGCTGTCTCATGACCGGCATGTACGCGCAACGCTTTGGCAAGTCGGGTATGGCGCGCGGCCTGCCCATTCCCGATGATCATCCCACCATGGCCGAATTCATGAGAGACGCCGGTTATGTGACCGGACAAGTGGGTAAATGGGATATCGGCTCCAACGGGCAGGGACCTCATCAACGCGGCTTCATGGAAGTAGCGCGAAATGCGCCGGGCGAACAGTACAACCGCGAACGGGAGGATGGCAGCCCGGTCTACCTCACGGATCTTGATGGCGACTACATGGCCGAATTTGTCGATCGGAATGCCGACCATCCGTTCTTTCTCTACTTCTCACCCTTTGCCGTTCACTCGCAGGTCAAAGACACTCCCCAGCATTACCGGGATCGTATTCCATCCGGAGACGGCACCGCCTACGAAGGAGCTGTTGTGGCAGTCGACGATGCGGTCGGCAAGCTTCTCGCCATGCTGAAGAAACACGATCTGGAGAAAGATACTCTTATCCTTTTTACAGGAGACAACGGGGCCAACATCCAGGAAGGCGGATCTTCCGCTCCTTATCGTGGTGGAAAGGGACCCTATACGCAAATGGAAGGCTGGGTGCATACGCCCACCATCATTACGTGGCCGAAAACGGTCCCCGCTGGCATCACCTTCGACGGTATGATGGGAACGATTGATTTTTATGCGACGGTGGCCGCTGCCGCCGGGAAACCATTGCCCGAGCGCTGCGATGGTGAGGATCTCCTGCCTTACCTGGAGGGGGATAAAAAAGGGGATGTCCATGAATACATCTTCTGGCACAATGCCGATCCCACCGATGAGCCTCGCCGCAATCTGTATGCAGTGCGCTGGAAGGACTGGCGCCTCATCAAGTACCCGGACGGCTGGCGCTTGTTCGACCTGAAGAAGGATCCGGAAGAAACCAAGAACCTGGCAACAGCTCTCCCCAAAGTGGTCGATAATATGCGCAAGCACTACGATGCGTTCGTTTCAACCCTTCCCCCCTTAAAGCCGAGTGCCGATTACAAAGGCGGCGGCCAGGTTCCCAAAGGCTGGGGCTGGGAAATCGGCAACGGGAAATAGACGGATAATAAAACAGCGGCTGAGAATTTACTCAACCGCTGTTATTTGCGAATTAGCTACTACAATTATTCGCTACAGCGTCATCACGCAAACCCCTCTTGCGATGGCTGTTTACTAAAATCTGTACCGGCCAGATAACTCATAACTTCTAGGAGTCATGTGAATATACTGCAGGTAGAAGGGATCGCCGAATCCATTGTCGACGGCTGTATTCGGATAATAAGGACCTTCGTCCGTCAGATTGCGAATCCGGAATGTCAGATCCCAGTTACCCCCTCCCAGAAACTCCGACTTGGCACCGTAAGAGACAAAGATGTCCGTATTGAATACACTTTGCCCTAAGAAAGGAAGGTCGGCCCGGAATTCCCCATCTACCTCCTGGAAACCGACGACTGGAGCATCACGGTACCGGAGAGTGCCACCAATGCGGAAACCCTTCAGAGCCGAATCTCTATCGAAACTGTAGCTGGTAACTAAATTCATCAACCAGGTATTGGTCCGGATGGTTTGGCCCCCCACCTCCGCGCGGTGGAATGCAAACTTCCGGTCGATTTCGCGAATGGTGTCCGCGATGGAAACATCAGGTAATTCATACAGGAACTCGTTTTCGAGGTCCAACGTTCCTGCCTGCCAATCCGCCTTGGCTGGAGCCACAAATTGATCATACCAAGGTGTGGTCAAAATAAAAGTTTCGCTAAGCAGGGCATCATTTTTGGAAACATTCATCATGATCCGCCAATTGTCCGTTGGGTTGATAGTCATCTCCAATTCGTAACCGTCGGTCGATTCGTTCACTACATCCGACCACAGTCCGTTTCCGGCGTAATCCTCCCATATGGGTGAACCGACGATGTAGGAC